>CAYOBG010000010.1:0-21405 GCA_964402265.1 uncultured Candidatus Nitrosotenuis sp.
CCATACTATACCTTAACACAGAAGGGCCTTTTGATCTCAATCGCACTTGATGAAATTATTGGAAGGGAAAAGATTTTAGAGAAATTTTTTGCATTATCCAAAAACAATGACAAAGAATTTGAGGATCAGATTCAAACTTTGGTAAATTTTGCTCCTAGATTTGTCTATTCTCTGTTTAAGAGCTATGTCAAGGCGTATTGTGATGGGAGGTTTTCTGATCTGATACCACTTGACAAGAAACGATTCCTAGGAGTATCAGATGAAAATATGATGATCCAAAAAGAGTTTTTAGAATCATTTATGGACATGCCAAAACAGGACAAGGAAAAAACTTTACAATTTCTAAAGTCTATTGGCTGATTTTGTAATATTTTGCAAAAATCTATCCCCAAACATTAAAATCCATTGTCCTAGGGGGCAAAATTATGGGCTCTGGAGGATCGCAAAAGGTCTTTGCGTCAGTAAAATCATACTCGCAGAGAGGAAGGCTTCTCACAAAGACAGAACTTCAGACCTTGGCAGAATCAAGGGACCTTGATGAGCTCATCACAAGAATAAAGAACACAAAGTATGCTGACGCCGTATCTAAAATTGCAAAACCGCTTACTGCAGGCAAAATAGAGTCGGCCCTTAGAAGCAACCTTGCAGACATTCATTATTCCATTGCAAAAACTGCCGGAAACTCGGACATTTTAGACGCGTATTATCTGAAATTTTTGATTTCAAATCTCAAACTCATACTAAAGGGAAAGGCACTTGGGAAATCTCAAGAAGAAATAGAGCCGCACCTAAATTTACATGCAGAAGAGCTCATCAAACAGAGAGATGTCATAGTAAAGGCACTAACTGCAAAAAACCTTGAAGAAGCAATAACCAGTCTGAGCTCAATTGAGTTTGGCGAGGAGCTGGCAAAGGCAGTATCACTATACCACGACAAAAAGAACGTGCAAATATTTGATGTGTTTCTTGATAAGATCTTGTATCAACAATTAGGCCGCGCAATGCGAAGCGCAAGAGAAAGAGAGGTGATGAGACTAGTCGGCATGGACATTGACTTTTACAATATCATGAGTATTTTGAGAGGCAAGTTTTGGAATCTTGATGAGGATCAGATTCAAAGCCTCATTGTAACTCAAACTCCAAGCATTCCGAGAGACTTGCTTGGAAAAATGATCTCATCAGATTCTGTGAGAAGTGTATTTGATGAGCTTGCATCAACTCGATACAAGGACCTCATACCGCAGACAGAAGATGACATGGAGGCAGTATCGCAGTTTGAGCACACCTTTGAGATGGCAATCTACAAGGCAGTGAATAGATCGTTTACCAAAATGTTCAGCTTTGGTACGGTTGTTGGAATAACTAAACTCACCACATACGAGGTAAGAAACATTGCAGCGATCGCATTTGCAGTGGAGCAAAAGATTTCACCACAAATAACAATGTCTCGCCTCATAACTGACCAAGAAGAATAATTTTTCAAGCTATATATGGAATGGAGCGTCAAAGGCAATAATGATTAGACTTCACAAAAAAGAATCTACTATAACAACTGAAGTACTGGTCAATACAGTTTGGGTTAGCACGTTTTTGGCTTTGATTTTGACACTTCCAGCACTGGGAGTGTTTTTGGGAGTTTACTTTACCACGTCAAATCTTTTAGCTGGAGCAATAATTGGATTTGGCCTTCACTTTGTGACACTAGCATTTTCCGATAGAATTTCCAAGTTTCTAACTAGGATGTTAAGCTAGGGTGATATTGCACCATGATGGGCGATAAAGACTACAAGCAGACCATCAATGACGCACTTGGTGCATTAACAAATGAGATAACTCCTCCCATTACAAATCCTCAAGACAGTAAGACAATTTTTCTGCACGAAGTTGTTCGATGCATGAGAAGGTCCTATTTCGATAGATTTGACAAAATAGAACCACATGGGAAAAATTTTGATGAATTGTTTGGCGGCCTAATCAGAAAACTTCCGTATGGGTCAAAGCTTGGCGAATTCGCAATAGAAGACATCAAGCTAAATGGTCAGGCAGACATGATGGTTGATGATATTGTAATTGTTTTCAAGATGGTAAATGACTCACCTGAATATCCAACGGCGCAAGATCTCTTGTATCTGAATGGATGCATGTGGATCTTTAACAAGACAGACGGGGTTCTAGTGTATCTTACCAGTGACGGAAAGGAGACCTCGTTTACCCTCACTAGGGAAAAGAAAATGTTTGAGGAGACAGTTCGCCGCATTCGAGTATTTTCAAATCTTATCTCTGAGAAAAAGGCACCAATTTTGGAGCCGTCTGCAGAATGCAGTGAGTGTCAGTACTATGAGCGATGCTACATCAAAAAGCACGAAGAAAAACAGCTAAACCTAACAGAACTGTTTGGTGTGAAAAAGAAGTAAAAAAGATCTAATGATCTTATTCTAGTGATTCTTTGTGTCCTTTGCCGCGAAGTGCAAATAAGACTACTGCAAAGGCGATAAAGACGCCAATTGCTGAACCATATGCTGCGAGACCTGCTTCTGCCATTTGATAGCAATCTCAAGTCAAATCTTATATAATTTTGCCAAAAATTATTCCATAAAGACAAATTATCATAATTTTACTATTCTATGATACAAGAGGCCTTCCTTTGAGTTCGGCAAAGGTCGAGTCCAGATCATTGAGCTCTTCATTGAACAGATCAGTCATTTCTTTTAGAAGCAGTTTTTGTTGCTGGGCTTCACGACATTCTCCCTTTAGCCGGTTTATGATTTTCTCAAACTGGGGGATTTTCTCATTGAGGTGAATGGTGGTTTCTTGCAGAAAGGCCTCGTATGATTTTAGATCTTGGGCCAAAGAGGAATCTGATTGCTGTAGGCTTTTTGCATCGTCTGCATCTACGAACTCTCCAAGCTGTCCCCTGAGGAGGCGCAGCTTTGTTTCTGTTTCTGAGAATTTTGAGAGATTTGCG
This sequence comes from uncultured Candidatus Nitrosotenuis sp., assembly GCA_964402265.1. Taxonomy (GTDB): domain Archaea; phylum Thermoproteota; class Nitrososphaeria; order Nitrososphaerales; family Nitrosopumilaceae; genus Nitrosotenuis. The sequence goes on from CAYOBG010000010.1 coordinate 2,966, forward strand.
CCAACCTGAATTGATTTTGATTCAAGCTCAAGTCGTCCAAGCTCATCACTTAGATAATTTGTCATTTTTTTGACTAGCTGCCCTTCCTTGTGCGCTTCTTGCTGTTGTTGTAAGACTTCGTCTTTTAGCTTTTGTAATGTATTTAGTTCATGGTCCAAGGTTTTTGCCAAATTCAGCATGAATTCAGCTGCATGTGCCAAATTATTCACAGAATACGAGCTTAGCATCAGCTAAAAAATTGTCAAAAATCGGTACTAAAGATATGTTTGTTTGAATTAAACGATCCTATGGGGAAAACTCGAATGGTGTGATGTTTTCTTGGCCGCTAGTCATTGAGCTCAAGTTAAAGTTGGCCTCACCCTTGACCTTCCAGTTTACAGTACCACTTGAGAGAGCAGACCAAAAGTCTGGGTCACTTCCGGTGTTTTTGATTATGATGGTCTCGCCTATGATTTGAGGATTGTTGCTAAGAATTGTAAAATAGTTGGAGCTATCAATTGCGCCCTCTGGACGCTCGCCAATCTGAGCTATGGTTATTCTTTTGTCATCAGAGTATAACTCGTATTTTATCACTTGTAGTATGACTGACTTGAAGTTTGTGTTAGTTACCTTAAAGTCAATTTTGATTTGCGCCTCTTCTTCTGTTACATAAATGACCTCAAGGCTTTCAAGATCTACCTGGATTGGGATAACTGTAATAGAGCCTGATGATATTTTTCCAAAGCCACCTTCAGATACATCGTTGAATATTTGCGAGCCTGAAATAGCAATAACACCTAGCGCTACTGCAAGGACACCGATGATTATTCCAAGAATGATTTTAGAATTCAACGATGAAAACTTTGAATTTGTGTATGATAAATGTTAGCAATTAAATCCCCTAATGATATCACTTACACAATGCAGTACTTTCAAGCAGTAAGAATTGGAAAAGAGCGCGCAAGCAAATCCCAGATGATTCTTTTTGATTTGTGTGGATTTGCAATGCTCACACTTACTACAAAAAAGAAGGACGGGCAGTTCATACCAATTGGGGAAAAAGACTTGGTTGCAGTCATACACACACAGGATGGCTATGTTACTATCCTAGTTGATGAGGAAGGATACACAAAGGCGCAGTCAAAGGCACTTGACAAGGACACTGCACTTGGAATTTTCAAAAAGGCTCGAGAATCAGGAATTGAGGAATATCCCGGAGAGAAAATAGAGATCTGGACTGAGCGATATCCTACCATTCAAAAAGAGCTATAGTATAATTTCAGTTCCTACTTGCTGTCCACGGATTGCCTTTTCTATTATATCCAGGTCGGCTTTGATTACGCGAGTCTTGATTTTAGAGCGCTCGATTACCTTTAGTGCCACAATATCCATTAGGTCGTAGCCTCCGGCAACAGAGTCTTCACGCACCAATAGGCTTCGGAGATTTTTGAGCTCAATTCTTTTGAATTTTTTTGCCTTGGGGTTTTTGTTAGGATCTGAATCATAAATCCCATCAACATCTGTTGCATTGATAAATTCTGATGCCTGGACTTTTTCTGCAATCAGGGCTGCAGTGCCATTTGTGCTCTGCCCTGGATGTAATCCGCCGGCAACCACAATTAGGCCTGAGTCTACTGCGTGTCTTGTTTCAGTTAGGGTGGTTGGGGGATGTGGGTATGCCTTGTTTTTTAGCGCATAAATGAGGAGCTTGGCGTTGAGCCGCGATACCTCGATTCCGAGCTCATCAAGTGTAGATTCATCAGCCCCTGAAGAGCGTGCATGTGAAATGTAATGTCGTGCTATCTTTCCACCACCTGCAATTACTATTGGCTGGCAGACCTTGCTTATTTTGACCAGAAATGTTGCATAGTCCTTTAGGAGTTTTTCGTTGTTATCCATTCCAAAGATTCTTCCGGACAGTTTTAGGACGACTCTTTTTTTCATGGTATTCAATCAAGGATCGATTTTGCTGCCATTTCAACTTTTTTTCTGTGATATTGTGAGGTGTAGACTCGTAAGATATTCATGGATTCTGCCATGGATGAGACCACCGGAATCTTGGAAAATGAGATCTCTATCGGGGTGCGGGAGCTTGTCACAAGTGTGATCGATTTTGTTTTTTCCTTGGCAGGAGTCAGTGGTAGGGATGAGGTACCTGATGTATCCACAAAGATTTCGTTTTTGTCTAGTTTTGATTTTTTTGCAATTTTTTCCCGTATCTGCTCTGATTTGTCGGATTTTCGAGTCATGATTTTTTCGTATACGCACTTTAGCAGTCTTCTATTCTGATAGTCTTGCGCAAACTTTTTTGCTCTTTTTTGCTCATCGGTGTGTTCCGGTAGGGCAAGAATTTTTGATACGACAAACTCGTCTGTAAGCAGTACATAATCATCTAGGTTTAGCTCAGTAAACCCACAGTCTTCATCTGCCAGTCTGATTGATTCTAGCATCATGACCTCAGCTGAGCGCACTGTTTTGTGGAAATATACTGCCTTGAACATCTGGTATCGCGATAAAATCATGGACTCAAAAGAGTATAATGCGGATTTTTCCAGCGCTAGCTTTGACTTGTAGACATCCAAAGAATGGATGATTCTTTTGTGGTCAATTTTTGCGTGCTCTGCTCCCGTGAAATATGCGTCTCGCTGCAAATAATCCATCATGTCTGCTGAAAGAGAGCCTGAAATTATTTCATTGACGAATCTGTATTTTGAATCACCAAACGCTAATTTTGTTATGTGTTTTTTGTCAAACCCTGCTTTTGATAATATGTCGCCGACTTTGGATTCCAGAATTATTTTTTTGCCAATTTCTTCATGTGAGATTTTCTTTTTTGTCTGTAATACTTCCTCAAATAGATGTGAGAAGGGACCGTGTCCCACATCATGGAGTAATGCGGCAAGCCGAATTTCCTGAATTTGATCTGTGCTTAGAAATCCCTTTTCCTTTAGTGCAATTGCTGCTTGGCCTGCAATGTGCATTACACCTAAAGAATGCTCAAATCTTGAATGTTGGGCAGCAGGATATGTGAGGTGTGCACCTGAGAGCTGTCGAATTCTTCTTAATCTCTGAAAAATTGGAAGATCAATTATCTTGAGTTCGGTATCATATACTCGGATGAAATCGTGAATCGGGTCTACAATATCTAGGAATTTCTTCATAGTTTTGCAATCTTTTTTGATAGAACTTTCATTATGGACTGGTGCACTTGGTCTTTTGATTGGGATGCGTCAACTATGTGCCAGCCGTACTTTTTTGCCAAAATACGGTAGGTCTTTGAGATTTTTTTGAGAAACTCGGTGTTCTTTTCGAATTTGTCTCGATTTGATTTTTTTCGTGAAAATGATTCTTTTTGTGATACGTCAAGAACTATTACCAAGTCTGCCTTTGGTAATCCGACATCCAATCCTTCAAGCCAGCTCAGAGGTAGGCCGTTTGCTACGCCATACACTAGATTTGACTGATAATACCGATTCATTACAAGAACTGAATTTTCATAGTGAGCTTTTTTGATATCAGATTCTTTTTCCCACCTGTTTGCTGCTAAAAGACAGTGAATTACCTGTGGTGGGAACTTTCTTTTTCCGTGGAGAAATCCGTTGATTTCCTTGCCTAGAGTGGTGGTATAATCTGGGAAGCTAAAGATTTTGGTTTTGATTTTGCTTTTTTTGAGGGTTCTAGCTAAGAGCTCGGACTGGGTTTTTTTTCCTGCCTGATCACTGCCCTCAATTACTATAATCATTGATTGTATTGGGGTTTGTCCCAGTAATTAAAAATCTATCAGATTCAAAATAAAGAAAAGGATGAAAAACTTGATTTTTACTGGTATGGTTTTTGGTTTTGTTTTTCTTCCATCATTAAATCATATGTCGGACTTGATGGCTGATAACCTGCGCATGTAAAGGTGTATTGTTCCAATACAGCAAATGCGTCTTTTCCAGTAAAGCTTTCCGCTTTATCAAATTCTGTGCTTATCTTATAGTTTGTAATTGCGCATCTTTGGTAATCAAGTGTACGAAGTGTTTTGTCTCCCTGCACAATATCTATGGCAACATCAAACTCTTTGTATGGATAATCCAGAGTAGATCTTGTAGAGTATTCTGTTGTTTGATCAACTGCTCTGTGTAGGTATGGTGTATCTCCGATTACTTTTTGCAGTGTGAATTCTGGTGTGAAACCTTTTCCAGCATTACCAAATCCAGCGGTCTGAGAGATTAGTTGAAAGTCATGAGTTACGGTTGCATCTCTAAACTTGAATGTAGCTACTGGGTAGACATCTTCTGCAAAAGGATACATGTCGTTTCCTGTTGGAGCGTCAGCTGCTGTGATTTTTTCTGTTTCTGAGACTCCAAAAATCAATGCAATTGAAGCTATTGATAAGGCTAGAATTGCAGTAGTTGTAGTTATTTTGCTGTTCATTATTGTGTTATTCTAGTCAAATTGATAATAAACCATGCAAAGAGAACAACAAAATATTACAAGATCATATTCTACGCTAGTAGAATAGAATTTTTCTAAAAATTAGAACACAATTAATTTATGATTTTACCCCAACCAATCTCAACTAATCTTGAGAAACTTTGGGATGTAACACATGCGGGCGTATTAGTGGATTTTTTCAAGAGTAGAACTTTGTCATTTGTACATTCTATTTGGTCTGGTTCAATTCCCATTTCAAATTGTACTAGTGGAGATACTAGCAGATTATCATTAGATGATATGTCAATATCAGAAATCAAGTTTTGTGCTTTGTCTAATTTTTCTAGTATCGTGTCAATATGACCATTAATTTCTGATTGGTCAGCATTGTTTTTGATCATGTTGGTTAGCTCAATTCTCATCATTATTTCTATTTCTTCCATGAGTTTTTTGTCATGTTCAGCTATTGGGGCTTCAAGAAATTCATAGTTGTCAAGATATGCTTCTAGTGCAAGATCAAGTGCATCTTGAGTATTTCCAGATGTATACTGTTTTTCTGACTCTTCAAGCAGTTGCCTAATTTTGACAAAATAATTAGGCGCGGCATTGTTTTCTGATGACCCAGAATCGTCAATTAGGCCATCCAAAATACTCATGGAGTCTTGCACCAATAGCTGCAAATCTGAAAACTTTTCGAGTGAAACGACTAATTCATCAATCTGTTTTAGGTTTGATTCAACCTTGCTTATTGCGTCCTTGTTTAATTTGTCAAGATCATCCTTGTTTTCGTCAAGAATCGATATTGCTTTTTGTAAAAATATCACAGTTTCGTCATATTCGACTTGATTTGTTATTTTTCCATCTGTTACTGCATCACGATATTCCTCTTCAACAAGATGCAACCTATCCTTGATGCTGTTTAGTACCAGGCCTGTTTCGGATTGGCCTTGGTGACCCTTGACCCCAGGCTCAATATTTTTGAGGATTTGTTCTAGCTTTGACTTTATTTGCGAATTTGGTGCGCCAGACCTTGCAACATCCATTGCTGTTTTCATGTTGTATTCTATTTTGTCTGCCTCTTCCTGGCCTATTGTGTCAACCAAGTGTGGGTGGAGTGTTCTATAGTAGTAATAGCCTTCGTATGTGAATTTGATGGCGTCATTGGTTTTTCCTTGGTCTGTGGCAGCGATCGCCTCTTCTATTTCCTCAATTGTTTTTAGCATGAAAATATTTAGCAGTTCAGACTTTATTTCATCTTCATAATAGTGAATTTTGCTTCGGTTTTCTTTGATTTCAGCAATTGCGGTGTTGGTGACTAGGTCCGGATTTTTAGAGATTACAAATTTGGTCTCCATTACTATAAACCATTTTAGGAATTCATCTGCATTGCCATCGTCTAGCGCTTGCTCTAACTTCATAAATGAAATTTTGTAAATTGACTTGTCGATTGCTTGCCTGCTAAAGCTTGCCTCTAAGAGATTCTTTGTTTTTATGTATTCTGAATTATAAGAAAATGCATTTTCTATGATCTGATCCGATGCTGGATCGACTTCTAGCGCTGCGTCTTTGAAATAATCATAATAGATTTGTTTTGCCTCTGCGAGTTTTTTTGTCGCCCAGGGATAGTTCGTATTTTCTGCTTCCTTTAGTGCGTTGTTTAACAGATTCCATCTGTCTCCCAGAGTTACGTCTCCATTATTTGCTCCATAAACTGTGTTTTTGCCAAATAGTGATTTTGGGCTTGCCGTTTCTGCATATACTACATAAACTGTGCTTATCATCAATATGAAAAATACTGAAAATGCTAGTTTTTTGTACAACAGGTTTGTCGGGCGCTAGAATTGATATTATAACGATTTTGTGATTTTATTTTTCTGTTTTAGAAAGATAGAGCCTAGATTGAAGAATACGCTAAAACTACGCATGGAGATCATAGAAACAACAGTTTTCTGTTTGTTTTACAATCAAATTTTATTTGGCCTTAACAAAAAAATCACACGATAAAATTATTCTAATAATTTAGAATATCAAGATGTAACTTTGATCACTCTTAATAGGTGTGATTAGTCTAACCTAATTCATACAAGTCATTGGTGAATTACGCTTACCAAATGTGGAAAAATTGCTATTGGCATGTTTGGGAAAGCCAATGACTTGTTTTTAATTTCTGAATGAGTCATTTTCGATTGTGTAGAATAAACACACGCGATGATTAGTAGACTAATCTGCAATTGATTATGTGCTAGTATCAAGACAAAGATCAGGCAGTGTTAATTTTGGAAAGATATCCAGAATTTATCGTCATATAACACAATATCTGACATATGCATCATTGAGCTTTGGTGTGTATTTTATTTCGAGCCTAGCTGTTGAAATTTTGTTGCACAATAGATGCACTACTAGTTTGTGTCTACCAGTGTGATTATTTTTCCAATAATTCATCTATCATTTTTTCTTCATCAGATAGATTATCATCATCTTTTTTCTTGATTTTCCTCTTTTTCTTGAATACGACTGCAGCTCCTCCACCTGCTCCCCCGCCTATAATCAAGAATAGTAAAGTCATGTCCTGTTGGTATATTGGCCTTGTTTCAATGTCGGAATCAATTTCAAATGATACAGTTGGGCTTGAATAAGGCAGATTTGCCCAACCAGTCAGCTTCTTTTTGATTATAACCATGTCATCCAGTGTTGCCGGCGCACTCAGTGTTACATTAGTTCCCTCTGCATATCTTCCAGAGCCCTCACCATTTTCAACAGTTACAGTATACATGAAAACAGTTGGCTTTTGCTCAACAGGCTGTATCTGAGCTTCTTGTTCTTGTAGTGATGCAGGTGCTGAGCCTGCTATTGTAATTGTGGATTCTACAGGTACTGTGTTCTTATCGAAAAAGATTATGCCGTGAGTTCCAGATTGGTTAAAGTAAACAAGATCACCCAATACTCCCATTTCCACTCCTGACGATACTTTTAGATCAGCTTTTTTCAGTAGGTTTTCCTCAAGATCAGTAACGTAGTTTACTAGTGGGAATGGCTCGCCTGCATACACATTAGCAGGATGCATTGACTCTATCTTGTTTCGGCTTGGGTTATAGACATCTAGTGTTTCAGTGGCTGTGAATGCATTGGATGCCACGTGAACTACTGGATCTTCTTCTAGCAGATCTGTTACTGTTCCTCTCACCGTGATTACGGGTGCATTTTCATTAATTGCTCTATAGTCAAATGATGGCCTAGATGTTATGCTTATCAGATTTCCAGTTCCAGAAGCGGGATTTGTGATTATTTTGTCATGAGATGAGCTTATCAAAAACAAGTCCTGCTCAATTCCAAATATCACTGGCAATGGAACAATTTGGATTTCTGGATTTTTGACGTATTTTGTTTTTATTTCCACTGTTTTTTCTTCACCAGTGGCCTCATTTCTTTGAGCAAATATCTCTGAAGTTCCTATATCTTTGACATCAGCTATTATGATTCCATAGTTTTCATCTGCTTTGATTTTTCCATTTGATATAGTTGAGAATAATTTGTTGTCAAGAAATACCGTGAAATCCTCGTCATCTGGTTCTAGCACTGGCCCCTCATCAGATCTACTTGATACTATGATCTCTACCTTATCATATGCAGGATCTGGATACGCAAAGACCTCAGTTTCTGTTGGTTTTTCATTGTTTGATTTTACAGTGGAAACAGAAAGGTTGTCTATTGTCTTGACTGATTCTTCGTCTTTTTGTGGATTGACACTTTCTGCCAATCCATTAATACTGATATCGCCTAAGCTGTCAAAGCTGGAATAAACTGTCGCGCTACCATAGTACGTGCCCTTTTGCAAGACAAATTCTTTTGTTGCATCCCTTAATAGCTGAGCATCGGATCTTGTGATTATTGTCTTTGCGTCAGCATCGGTGGTTTGCCTGTCTGAGGTAGAAGTTGAGAGAACTATGGCACCCTTGATCACGCTGTCAAATGAAAGATTGGTAGTCTTATCAATTGTGATTGTTATTTTGACGTCATGTGGTGGAATGTATGGTTTGTCGTCTCTTTCAAGCCAATAGTACAGCTTGGCACTAGAACCAGTCGGTATTGGATTTGGCCCAACTTCTAGATGCAGCTCAATCTCACTGGGATCTGATACACTAATGTCTGCCTGGTCAGGCTCCAAATTTGAAGCCGATGCAGTAATGGAACCCTCACCCTTTGTCTCAAAGAGAAACTTTGCATAGTGATTTCCCGACTCTATTACGACTAGGTTTTTTGCAAGTGATACATCCCCATTACTGGTAAGAGTGATTTGGATTGGTTGTTCTGCTAAAACCGGGTTTTCAAAGCTGTTTAACAGAAATACATATCCAGTATGTTTAGTGTCCTCACCAGACAGAACATCCACTAGTGTAGAGGGAATTATTAGATCAATCTTTGTTGGTGTGATTGCGGATTCCACTACTTCAATTTTTTGTTCTAGTAAGGTGTCCTTGTAAATTGCAAAGATTTTTGCGTCTCCCTCTCCTTTTGTCTCAATGTCAATTATTCCATGATGTTTTCCCTTTGGAATTACAATATTGTCTGTGAGTACGCTGATGATTTCCTCATTATCCGTTACCACATTAAAGGAGGTATCAGAGTCAGTGTTTTGATCCACGATTATGATTCCATGGTATTTTTGGTCTGACAAAACCTTTGACGGCATCCAAATTGAGGCAGGCAATGGTTCTGCGTTAATGTATAATGGCGATAATACCGATAATATTGCAACAACTGTAATGATTGTGTAATTTTGGTTGATCATCATATCACTAGCCCTATTTTTTACTTAAAAGAAAAATCTCCAAGTAACGAATCCAAATTGATAGAAGTGCTTGAAGACAAATCGAGATAGAATATTGATGCTATTGAAATTGCACCTATTGCAAGGACGCGCCATGTATTGAAGAATGTAAAGTCGATTGCTTTTGTGATTACAAATGCACCAAGAACGCTGCTTGTGAGTATCATGATTTTTATCATTGAAATGAATTCTGGTGTGATCGTTACTAGTTTGATAAAGTTTGAGTTTAGTGCTGTGTTTTGGTTGGCAGATTCTATAACAGAGTTGACTGCACCTGAATCCATAGAGCCAACTATATTTTGAATCATTCCTGCTGTGAAGACCATTATTACAGGGGATGCGAAAATGATAAGGCCTAAAGCAGATACTGTGGATCTGCCTTCTTTTATGACATTTTTTGCGTTTGTTATGAATCGAGTGATGGTTTCAAGTGTTTTTGGTGTACCTCCTCCAAATTCAGCAATATAGGCAAGAAGGTAAAAGGAGATCTTTGTAAAATATGATCGAAATTCAGTTGCCTTTACACTTGATGTAGGGGAGATGCCAGTGTCAAGTAGTAATCCAACTTCTCCTAGCTTTTTGGAAAATGTGGAATGATAGATATTGTCCTTTGAGAGATGAATTATGGCAAGCAGTACGTCATAGCCAATTTTTTTGTATTCTGTGATATCCCTTAGGAATTCTGGCAGATCGTGCTCTAGTTTTGCAACCTCTCTCACATATCGACCAGATATTACTGCGCTGACTGCAGAAGGAACTAGAAACCCTACGGCAAGTGCGATCCAAATTTCTTTTAGTAGGAAATAGCTTGCCAAGCCACCAATCATGCCGACTCCGAACAACATGGCCAGGGATTTTTGGTCAAGACTAATCGAATTAAAACTGACGGGCTGAATTGATGAGATTATCACACCCATTATTACAGCAAGTAGTGGAAGTCCGATTGTTGCAAAAAGAGTTACTTGTTCAAGTGAGCTACCTGGTAGAACAAATGATACTACCATTATCATTATTGGCAAAATTATCAATAATGTGACTAGTGCCTCAACTACTGAAGATACGTTATTTGTATAAACTTGGTATCGCTGCCTTAGATGTGTAAAGAACTCCTCTGCTCTGTTTTCAAGATATAGTGAAAGATCTCCACCGCTACGCCAAATACTAGTGTATCCCAAAAGGAGGTTTTTTAGCAGTTGGCTTTTGTGATTTCTGCCAAGCTCCTCTAATGCCTCCATCTGAGACATGCCAAAATACTCTACGTTTCGTTTTAGGAGCTGCGCTTCATTGTTCATTGCGTGAAATAGCTTTGTTTCTTTGAATAGTTGGAAGCTATCATAGAGTCCTATCCCTACGCCTTGCAAAACAGAGGCAAATATCACAAAGGAAGGCAGTTCTTCTTCGACCTTTTTTTTGCGGTTCTGGCTTAGCTGCGTTTGTTGGATTTTTGGATATGCAAACATTACAATCCAGATCAGATTTGTGGCAATGAAAATTGGAGAGATATAGACGAACAAGAATATGCTTAGTGGAAAGACCATAGCTGCACAAACCAACATGTATTTTCGAATGTTGTTTAGCAGCTTGATCGTGTCAAGTGGCTTGCCTGCAAGAAGAACGTCGTCGTTGAGGTCTTCAATCATTGTCTTCCAAGTGTTATGGAATGTAAGCTGTGAGACTACCTTTTGTATTGCATCAGAATTCTTCTTCATTCAAAATGTAGTGTCTTGAATTTCATTATAAGCAAAAATTTTCGTTAATCTGGCAAGAACAAAAAATGACTACACAAAAAACAAACAAAATAATGTTTGGTAATCAGCGAGCTGTCAGTCCAATTCTTGCTACAGTACTTCTTTTAGGAATTACTGTGGTCGGGGGCGGATTGGCATATTCATTGATGGCACAAGGATCTAACACAGCATCTTCACAAAACATCATCGTGTTAGAAAATGCACAGGCCGTAAAAGGTACATCTCATTCCGACTTAACTGCTACCATCAAAAATGGAGGCAGTATACCATGGAAACAGGTTGAGATGACAGTTGCAAAAGGCGAACTAAGTGAACCATTGCTTTATGAGGCACTTCATGAAAATGTTCGTGGTTGTACAACTGGAACACTTGGTTGTTATGATTCCACACCTGGAATACCATCAGGTGTCAATCTTGATAACCCACTTCGCGCACAATGGATTGCACATCTTGACATAACTGGCGGAACAAAGGATGTTGCAGATAGAGGAGAGGGTATTTCAGCAGGAAGAAAGTTTGTCATATCAACAAATGATCCAGCAGTAAGAACTGTACTCATTCCAAACGGAACTTCAATCTATGAGCAAATGAAGAACAGTCCTACTACTGAAAGAACTTCTAGTAATATCAATGCGATTACACCATCTGTTTGGTGTACACCGACAACTACAGCAACAGATTGTACTAGCTATTTCAATGCACTTGATGCTGGCACAATAAAGTCAGGTGAGGCCGCATTTTGCAAAGAAGTATCAAACGGTATGGAGTGCAAAGTTCTATCACAAAGAAAGATAACCAGTCCAATTCAACCAGGCCAGTCAATACAAATCTATGCAGACGCATTTACAAAGACAGTTCCCAGTCTGAACAACCTGTTCGTTCAGAACGGTGATGGATTAGTTGTAAATGTCGTAGCAGAGGGAGAAAACGGCTCTACAGCAAGATATCAAACAGTAATCAAAGTGGTTGGAATTTAATTCCACATAATTTTTCTTTTTATTATAAAACTGGTTTTAAGGAAATTTTTGGATCATATTGCATGAGAAGATTAATCAGCATTATAATTATCGCACTTGGTTTACCATTAATTCCATCAATTTTTAGTCAAACTACACATGAACTTGGCATAGTTAATGACTTAGTATTAGATAAAACTAGGTGGTATTATTTTGAAACAGAAAAAGAGAGTAGATCAACGACTTGGACTGCTGACACAAGGGTTAAGATGGCCGATGATAAAATAATACGAAATCTGTCAGAAAAATTATTCATTTATCCAACAGAATTAGAACAAGATAAAGAAAACTTGTATTTTGCAACGCTCTCAGAGAGTTGTGAAGGTCAGATACTTTGTGATTATCAAGATTTGTATAAAATATCAAAAAAAGATGGCTCGCTGTTTGTTTTAGCAAAACAGCTCAAAGCATCTATTCATTTATCGGTGGAGAATGATTTTATTTTTGTTTCAGAATCAAGCGGAAACATATGGAAGATTTCCAAAGATACTGACTCTGAGGAATTAACAGTACAAGCAAATGAGATCGTCATGGATGTAGATTCAAACGGAGATGAGGTATATTGGATTGAAGAACTATCAGATCAAAACAACAATATTGTCACTCTAGAAAATTCACAACCAAGGATCATAGCAAAAGACCTCAAAATTCCATATAAGATTACGGTACAAAAAGACACATTATACTGGAACGAAATTCAAGTAAAATCAAAACAAAATAGTTTTTCAGAATTTACTGCTATAAAATCATATGACGGTAAGGTCACTACCTTAATGGAATTTCAGAATACATCTCCTGTTTCAATCGCTTTGAGCGAACCTAGTTATGGCCCATATCTTGTTTTTGACGATTACTTGTTTTTGGTAAACAACACAAATGATGATTCCATAATTCACATGATAAATCTACATAACTCCACAAAATATGATATTGGAGTAATCTCTGGTTATGATGCCAAGTATTTGAGAACGGATGGCTATACGCTGTTTGTGATTGGCAAAAATGAAGATGGATTTGTCATAGACAGACATTCACTTCCAATAACAGTGCCAGAGTTTCCCTCTATCATGTTATTTGTTTTGCCAATAGCAATAACATCAACTATAATCTTGTCGAGATTTTTGCATAATTCATCTCACTAAGCGACTTTGTATTCAAAACACAAACACATCTATGTACTGGATCATAGTAGAATTTTGCTAGCTCCTTTGTTACCGTATCAAAGTCTTTTTGATTCTTTCCAAGCATAGTAGATAGAAAGCATATTCGTGTGACTAGCTGGTTTACTATTTCATCCTGAGTCCATCCGTTAATTGTGGCTATTTCTTGCAATCGGATTGAATTTGCAATCAAGTCCTCCAAATCCTGTGGATAAAACTGGCGTTTTGCCGCATCCCAGCCCATTACAGTATTCAATCTGATCTTGTTTTGTTCTGCAATGACTTCGGTTACCTCCGTTACCTTTCTTGAAACTCTTCCATCAGAATCTACCAATCTGTTTTGTCGTAGAATAACAGAGATTAGCATCTGGCCACTCAAGTGCACATTCATTGGTGGACTTTCCATTCGAACCAGAGTGGAGCTAGAGTCTGTTGCATGAAAGCTAGTCAGTCCTCCATGCCCAGTTGATACTGCCTGGATAAGAGACGAGATTTCCTTTCCTCTCACCTCACCTACTACTATAAAGTCTGGACGCGATCTCAGAGATAATCTCACTAGGTCATCCATTGTTACTTCATATTTGTCCTCAAACAGGCTGGTGCTTTTTCGCGTCATTAGTCTCTGCCAGTGCGTGTGACCAAGTCTGAGCTCAGGTGTATCCTCAATTGTGATTATCTTCATCTGTGGATTGATCAAAGAGCTGATTGCGCCAATTGTGGTAGTTTTTCCAGCTGCAGTTGAGCCAATCACCAGAACGAACGCCTTGGCATCAAGCAAAATCCAGAGATATGCTGCCAGCATCACATTCATCGTACCCATTTCAATTAGTTTTGTGATAGTGTATGGTTCATCGCTGAACTTTCTGATGGTAAAGTTTGCACCAGGCAATGACACTTCATTTCCAAATGTAGCTGCTATTCTGTGCCCTTCCTTTGTCATGCTATCAATGTATGGTACTGCTGCAGTCAAGCTTTTTCCAGTTCTTTGCACTAGCTTTTGGACAAATGAATTTGCAGCTTCAGTTGAGCTAAACTGTATGTTGGTATCTAAAATTCCATATTCGCCAAATTTTTTGTGAACAATTCCTACTGGTTTGTTAAAGTTTTCTTGCACGATATCTTCCAAGTTAGGATCATTCATTGGAACATCAATTATTCCGTATCCAAAAGAATCCCGAATTATATAGTACAACAGGCTGTCAATTATTTTTGCAGTGTGTCTGTGGATTCCAAGCTCTTTGCTTATTTCAAAAATTTTTGCTTTTATTAGATCCTTGGCTTCTTTTTTATCTTTGAATTCTGAGGAAAGTGAAATGTAGAGAAAGTGCATTAGTTTTGTGTATATTGCCTTTCCAATATTGTCAATTTCAGGCTCTGCAATCAAATAGTGAACCTTGCCTTCAACACTCTTTGCAATGTAAACTTGGCATGAGCCAACCGGATAATCATATAAGATTTGATACGAACCAAGATTTTCTATTGTGAGGTTTTTTAGCTCAAAGACAAGCTTTGATTTTTTGTTTCTTGGTTTTGTCGAAAATGATTTTTTTAGTTTATTAACAAAAGAAGCCTCATCTATTAACGATTTTTTAGCTTGTGGTTTTGCTGATGTTTTAGCTGGTTTTGTATTTTGCAGTTCCGATTTTACAACCTTTTCTTGTTTGTCGTTTTTGGAATGTGATAAATCTAGATCGTTAGGTTTTTCGATTGTTTTGTTTTGGTTCTTTCGAAGCTTGATGTTTTGAAATTTCTTTAGCAACAAACCAATATCGGTTCTTTTTGCTTATATGCAGAATTTTGGCCTTAAAGTGGTAAAAATGAAAAACAGACGGGGAATATCCCCAATTATTGGCGTAATCATACTAATTGGGATTGCAGTGGTTGGGGGCGCATTGTTGAGTAGCGCACAAACCCAGTTTCTGAATACTGCGTTTAGCCAGATAGAATACAGGGTAACTGAGATGAAACTAGAAAAGGACTCGGGCGAATCTTGTTTCTTTTTTGCAAAAATCCACAATTCTGGAACTGAGCCAATCACTAAAACCAGAATCAATGCGACTCTAAATAGCGGCCTTCAGTGGTTTCCAACTGATTCCGATCTTTCCAGCACTGTTCTGCCTAGTGAAAACTTGGATATTTTTGAGTCGTTTTCTGGAAACGCCTGTGGCAACTTTACCACATCACACACCTACAGTATCGGAATCGAGGCAATATCTCCGACTTCATCATTCAAGGCAGTATATCCATTGGAAGTAAAGGATGTGACAAATTGAAGAGCAGGCGTGGCATAAGCGAAATAGTTAGTGCAATGGTAATAATTGCAGTGGTTGCCTCAGGCCTTGGCCTGTACACGGCACTATCTCAGCAGAGAATTCTAGGTGAGACCCAAAGTGTCAAGGACACCATGAAATCATCTGAGGGCCAACTATCTGAGATGATAGAGCACATCACAATGCTGAAAAAAAACAACGAGGCTCATGTGTTTGTGTATAATTATGGCCTCAAAAACATCACAATAAACACATTATTTGTAAATGGAACAAATGAGCCAACTACAAAACCGCACCATGTTTATGTCAGGGATTTGTTATTGGGAAATCTGAGTGGCACCATTCCAGCCGGCATCATATCCGAGATAATCCTAAACTTTACAGACAATGCAATTCCGCTCAAAACCATAGATAATATTGTGATCCGAACTGACTCGAACAGAATCATAGAGATAAGAAACGGGACAAACTAGCTTCTTTTACTCAAAACAGGACATCATGTTTCTAAAAAAGATCAGACTACAAACAATTCCATTTCTGTCACAATTGAATTAGCAAGGGCAAAAAAGAACACAAGCGATAGTTCCTTAGTGTTTTTGAAAACTTTATGCATCATTCCAATCTCATTCTGCGTGCTTTGCAGTAGTTTGTCAAGTTGATCATGGTTTACCTTGTCAGTCTTTATTCTGGCTACGACTTTTCCTAGGTCTGTTATGACGTAATATTTTGGGCTAAAGCGTCTTCCACGCGTATTTAGGTGATAAATTTTGGAGTTATAGCTGTACACGAGGCTTTTTTCCTCCAGTCTTTGTAATATGGCATAGGTGTTTCTTGCAGACTCGTCTAGGAATTCCGTTAGAAACTGGAGTGAGGATTTTTTGATTTTGGATAAAATGTAAAGGATTGACTTGGCAGTCTTTCCAAGCTTGATGAATTCATCTAGGTTTTGCAGATTATCCAGTATTTCCTTGTCTATTTTGATTTCCAGAGTGAGATCATTTGTTGTCGAGCTTTGTGTCGGTTTATTTTTTTCATCAATTAGATCCTTTATTCTAAGAGACTGCATGATTTTGCTTGTGTCTCTTTTTTTGTTTGTAATTATAGCAAATAGCATCTGGAGATTTGCATCGTTGAGATACGGGTATTTTTTCAGCAATGAAAAAACTATTTTTTCATCATTGCCAATTCTCATGGTTATCTCTTTTTGTTAAAAGTATCTTTATGCCAAATTCATTATAGAAATTATCAATTAGCTTGTGAAGCTGGGATTTCGTATGGCTATCAGACGAAAATACTGATATTGATTCAGAAAACGATTTGATTTCCTTTTTTATTATGACATTGTCCTGCTCGACAAACTCGTAGATGGATTGTGACTTTGTGTCAATGTCGTATTTTGAGCCACATTTGCAGACAAATTCTAATTCCTTGTGAGGTGCAATCTTGTCTGATTTTTTGTAGGTCTTTTTGCCCTTTTCATTTGATACCCTAGTTATCTCATTGATGATTTCGTAGATGCTGGGTAGTGATACCAGTGATTCATCAGATGGTCCATACATGATATCATGGAAGATCCAATCCACCACTTCGACTTGTTTTTGTGGAGGCAGTTCTGCTAGGCTTGCCAGATGCCCAGGCGTTAGCTGTTCTAATAAAAACTGGTATTTTTTTCTTGCAACATTCATTATTTTTTGGATTATTGCCTTGGTATCATCATGCAGACTTTGCAGCTTGAGCAGTGAAAATACGTATTCTGAGCTTACTCCGTATGTGGTTGCCACTTCATCTACATTGTGCAAAAACTGCACGTCTTCATTTATCATGTCTGATAAGATCAACAGATTAGAGTAGCCCTGCCTGTTGAGGCGAAATGACCAAACCCTCAGATCGTGGTATGATTCAATCCAGTCTGCAAGACTGCAGTTGATCTCTTTGATGTTGCATTCAGTTGCCGCGCTTATTCTTGCATGCCCATCTACAATATAGTATTTTTTGTTGATTTTAGCTATAATTGGTTGAGGGATTGCACTGATTCCATTTTTTTGCAGACTTTCTGTGAGGATTTCAAGGTCTTTTTCCGGCATCAACCTAAAATGCCAAGGATTTGGTTCGATCTCCTTTACAGCTAGTGTGATTGTCTTCATATTATTCCCTTGATTTTTGTCTGCAGTATGGTACTCATGCAGGATAAGATCGCCTTTCTTGCTGCAGTACTTGGATCGGATTTTGCTTGCGAGAGATTTTTGATCGCCCTTGTTCGGATCAGCTCAAAGTGTTTGTGATCGGTTTCTCTGATGATTGTTTTTTGTATTTTGGCAAGATATGCCTGTAAATAGTATTCTTTGTCTGGTGGAGAAATTGAGATTTCATGGTTTGGCAGCTTTTTTGCTATTCTGTTTATCAGTTTTAGCAGGGTTGTCTCGGTTTGGTTTGTTTTTCCGGTGGATTTTTCAAGCTCATAGAAAATGTCTGTGAGCAGTCTTGGGATTTTATGAATTCTACAAGAGTAAATTGTTGCAAAAAAGATTGCCTTCTTTTTTGTAATGCCAACCTTGTTGAGTTTGACTGCTGTTTTGAGAATTGTCTGGGCTGCATATTGAGGCAGATTCAGCTTGTTTGCGAGCTGAAATACAAGCCAAGCCATACCATTGCTATTGAAAATGCGAACATCGTGAGACTGCCAAGAGTTTACGCTTTCTACTTCAGAATAGCCAAGCACTGCTCCGCAGTCCCTGCAGACATGTTCTCCCTCAATTTCTGTGGGCGAGTGAAGACAGCAAATTGCCAGTGAAGTCACAATTAGGCTGATCTAAGTGAATTTCTATTAAACTGTGGATTCATTTTAATTTCTAATTATCTGAGTTGATTCCATGAATTCATTCTCTCAAAACGTGATATGATGAAGTTATTTTTTTATGAATTAATGCCATAATGCTGATGTTTTGTGTTCTATGGTTTTGTAATCAATTTACATTTTATATTAAAAATTATGTCGATTGACGTGACTTGAAATCAAGACG
>CAYOBG010000011.1:0-21395 GCA_964402265.1 uncultured Candidatus Nitrosotenuis sp.
TTCTAGGAATTCTTGAGTAAATCATAATCTTTCTTTGTGTTTAGGTTAATCGCAATTCTCTTGTCGTCAGATATGGTACAGATTTCCTGTACCTGTGGAGAGATCTTTTTTGGATTTACAATAGAGATGCCGGTGTAATAGCATTCTTTTCCATCAACATTTGTTTTGAATTCTAGTTGTATGCCGATAGAATCTAGAAATTTTTTTGTCGCAACAAAGCTTTGCCATGATGCAGTAGTATCATGTTTTGCGATTAGCTCTTGTATTATGGTATTATCCAACAATGGCAAGTCACCAGATACAACAAAGACAAAGTCATCAAGACCAGACAGGACATAATTTAGATCAGAGACATAGTTTTCTCCTTTTGTTTTTACGGTATCAACACCATGGTCTGTCAAAAGCTTGTGTGTGTTTGGAGAATTCTCACTTGTTGCTGCTAAAATCTTTGAAAAACAGTTTGACTCTCGTAAAGCGTCAACTACATGCAGGACTAGTTGCTTTTTGTGCCCCAAGAGTAGTTTTTCCTCAGATAGATTCATCCGTGTTCCCTTGCCTCCAGCCATGACTAGTCCAATCATGACGCAAACACAAGAAAAGACGAGACCCTGGCCAGTTCGTTTATTGCACCCATAATATCCCCTGAAATTCCGCCAAAACTACGCCTTGAAATGCCAACAATTACTAAAGTCACAATTATTGCCGCAGATAGGGCAACAAAGCCGATGTTATTTTGGAATACTGCAATTATTGATATGGTGATTATAGCTGCAATTGCGAGCTTTCTTTTGTCCTTCATTGAATCAATAAATGATGAATTAGAGCCTGGCCAGGCAGATGGTCCAATGCTTGCAGACAGTACCATGCAAAACTTGGCAATAATCTCCCCCATCAAAATGGCATAAAACAACTCAAATCCCTTCATAAAAGAAAGTGAAATTACTACACCTGCTACATACAATACAATCGATACAACTCCTGCAGAGCCCACCTTTGGGTCCCGCATTACCTCAAGCTTTCTTTCTCTTGTTCCCTTTACCATTAGTCCGTCTGCAAAATCAGACAACCCATCAAGATGATGAATCCCTGTGATCAGAACAAGACCTGCAGATACAAGCAAGCCAACAATTAACGGCCCCAGAAATATTGACAGCCCCCAACCAGCTGCACCAATCAATAGTCCTATTGCAATTCCAACTATTGGAAACAGGTACATGTGCCTTGCAACAATTTGAAGATCAGAGCTTCCAGCTGGAATTATTGTCAGAAATGAAAACACAGAGCTGACTTGTCTAAACATGTATCCACCATCCAAAATAACTCAATATCAGAATCATAGGAATTGTTACCAGGCCGCAAAACAAAAGACATGTTGTCTTCATCAGCAAAATTGCTGACTTGTAATGCGTATAATCTAGATTCACAGTTCCACTTCCAAGTGTATAGTGATCGATTTTTTCAAATCTAGTTTGCAGTGCGCCTGCCATTGCAGCCATGGGTATTCCTGCATTTGGGCTGGAGGTTTTTTTACCGTCAATCTTCATGGTGTACAAGGCGTTTTTCCAGTCAGCGCCAATTACAAGTGCTGCAAGCACCATCGTATAGCCAGTAATTCTTGCAGGAAGATAGTTTAGGACCTTGTCGCAGTTTGCCCCAAACCAGCCAATGTTTGCAAATAGGGTATTTTTGTAGCCAACCATTGAATCAATCGTGTTTATTGTGCGATATACAAATGCGCCAGGCAGACCAAATAACCCAAAGTAAAACAGGGGTCCGGTGACCCCATCTACGATATTTTCACTCGTTGTTTCTAAAACACCAGACACCACATGATTTTGATCCAAGTCCTTTGTGTTTCGTTTTACCAGCATGGATAGTCGCTCTCTTGCCTCATCCAGGTTATTCCGTGAGATTGATTCCATTACAAATTTGCCGTGCTGCTCTAGCCCTCTGATTGCAATTGTTGTCTTGAGAAGAATTGCGCTGATCAATATCACAAATATCACAGATACAACATCAGAGAGAGTTTTTGTAAAAGACTCGTAGGAAAATAGTAAAAATGCAATCAGTCCAGCTACTGATACTGTGATGAGAATGCCTCCAAGTTTTTCTGCTGTTGGATTTTGTGCTTTTGCAAACGGAACTAGTTTTGCAATTATTGTCCCAACCCAGGCAGTCGGGTGATACTTTGATTTTGGATCGCCAAATGCAAAATCCAGTGCTAGTGCGCCAAGCACAACAAATATCGGAATCATTGAATCAGCCTCTCAATTGATTTGACATCTAAGCTTTTTTGTACTGTACTTGCGAGTTTTTCTATTTGAGAGTCTAGTCTTTTTTTGTTTTGTTTTCTGAATAGATGGATTTTGTCATCAAGTGAATCTTCATTTGGCAACTCTAGATCAACTATTGGTATTACGCCAAAAACGGATTTAGATGTTATTTGTTTTAGCCTTTCAAATCCAGGCTTGAGTATTCTAATGTCTCCTCTGAATTTGTTTATCACAAACCCCTTGACTAGATTTTGGTGCTTTTTTGAGAGCAATGACATAGTACCAACTAGGCTTGCAAAAGAGCCTCCCTTTTCTATATCTGTGACAAGTAGTACTGGCGAGTTTGTCTTTTCTGCCATCTTCATGTTTGCGATATCATACTTTTGCAGGTTTATTTCGGCAGGAGAGCCCGCGCCTTCCAGGATTATTATGTCGTATTTTGATTTTAGATGAGAAAACGAATCCAGTGCGGTTTTCAATCCCGTGGTAAGTGCAAATTTTTCGTAATATGCCTTGGCAGTCATTTTTTTGAAATATTTTCCTTGGATTATAACTGAGCTGGTATAGTTGCCAAGTGGCTTTAGCAGAATTGGGTTCATGTGAGGTGTGATTTCTGCCCGTGCAGCAACTGCCTGTATTGCTTGTGCCTGAGATATCTCAAAGCCATTTTTGTAGGAATAGTTTGACATGTTTTGCGACTTGAATGGCGCTACTGTGTATCCTTTGTTTGAGAAAATCCTGCACAATGCCGTGACAAGTGTTGTTTTTCCTGCTCCAGATGATGTTCCCTGAATCATCAGAGTTTTTGTCATAGTGTTTTTAGTCCCTCCAGTAATCTTTGGTTTTCTTTATGGGTTTTGACTGCTATTCGAATATGATACGAGTCCAGTCCTCTGAAATTACTACAATCCCTCACCAAAATATTTTTTGATAAGAGCTTTTTTTGTACTAGTTTTGCTGGCTGTCTTGTTTTAATCAAAATAAAATTGGTTGCAGTATCATAACAGGAAAAACCATCCAGTTTTGATATAGAGTTTTTTAGAAATGCTGATTCGGTTTTTACTAGTTTTTGTGTTTTAGTGAGAAATGTTCCATCGTACAATGCTGCAAGTCCTGCTTCCTGTGCAAGACCATTTACGTTCCAAGGGATCTTTATCTTGTTTAGAATTGATGCCAGATTTTTGCTTCCAATTCCATAGCCGAGGCGCAAGCCTGCAAGGCCAAATGATTTCGTAAGAGAGCGTAAAACAAACAGATTCTCAAGTTTTGACACTTGGTCGACTAGTGATTGGTTTTGTTTTTGAGTCAGCTCCATAAAGCATTCATCTACGAACACAAAGGCAGATCTTGTTTTTGCTGCCCTTATGATCTGCATCATGGGGTTTTTTGATATCAAAACACCTGTCGGATTGTTTGGATTACAGATAAAGACGATTCCATTCCTTGGTATTTTTTGTATGAATTTTTCTAGATCTGATTCTAGATTCATTGTTTTAAAGAACTCTAATTTTGCCCCGCAAAGACTTGAGGCTGCTTCGTATTCCCCAAAGGTTGGAACTACGATTAAGACATTGGATCTGTCAATAGTTGCGCGACAAAAATCATAGATTATTTCAGTTGCCCCATTTCCTACCACCAAATTATTTACAGAGATATTGAGGTATTTTGCAAGCTTGTTCTTTAGTATGATAGAATCATGGTCTGGATAAGTCGTGACTTTTCCAAGATGTGATTTAAGGGATTTTTTTACAGAATTTGGAGCCCCCAGTGGATTTACGTTTGAGCTAAAATCTAGGATTTTTGAGCTTGGGTTTTTTACGGAATAAGGGCCTCCATGCCTCACCATTCTATGAGATTTGACGTTTTTGGCAAATTTCACACATTCAGGTTCGCAATGTGGGGTTTAGTTGTTACGGTAGGCTCTAAAGAATTATTAATTGAACGCGTAAAAAAATCCCTTGATGAAGAAGCGAGTAGCTATTTTGGGCGCAACAGGCGCAGTTGGACAGGAGTTCTTGCTATCCCTAGAGGATCACCCATGGTTTGAGGTGACCCAGCTTGCGGCATCTGAGAGATCGGCTGGCAAAAAGTACATTGACGCAATTCGCGATCCAAACTCTGGCATCATAAAATGGCAGGTGGGTGGAGACGTTCCAAAATACGCACGAGACATGATGGTAACATCAATTGACCAAGTCAAGACATCGGAGCTGGACTTGGTATTTTCAGCAGTAGAATCTGATGCTGCTCGAGACATTGAGACTAAATTTGCTAAAGAGGTTCCCGTGGTATCAACATCATCTGCATATAGATATGAAGAAGATGTTCCAATCTTGATTCCAGGAATTAACGATGACCATGTGGAGCTAATAGAATCTCAGAAAAAGAACCGAAACTGGAAAGGCTATGTTTTGCCTCTGCCAAACTGTACCACGACAGGCCTTGCCATAACCATGAAGCCCCTATACGACAGCTATGGGGCAAAAAGAATCATCATGACATCAATGCAGGCAATCTCTGGAGCAGGAAGATCGCCTGGCGTATCTGCATTGGATGTTACTGACAATCTGATTCCATACATTCCAAAAGAGGAAGGCAAGGTCAGACTGGAGACTGCAAAGATTTTGGGCAAACTAAAAGACGGTAAAATCATACCAGCGGACATTAAGGTTAGCTGCACATGCACTCGCGTGCCAGTAATTGATGGACATACCGAATCTGTATTTGTGGAGACGACCAAGCCTGCAAAGCTAGCAGACGTAACACACACAATAGAGGAATTTTCTCATCACATCAGCGTTACTGGACTGCCATCAGCACCAAAGGACTATCTCGTAGTACACCAAGACCCAACTCGACCACAGCCAAGAATTGACAGGCAGATAAACGACGGCATGACAACATCAATGGGAAGACTAGAAGAAGATACCATATTTGATAATGGCGTCAAGTATGTGCTGTTTTCACACAACAAAAAGATGGGCTCTGCCAAGGGCGCAGTTTTGTTGGCTGAAATGTTGTACAAAAAAGGAAAAATCTAGAAATTTTTTACAATTTTTCGCTCACAACTTATAAAACAGTAAAGGATTTTCAGAAGGCAGGTGTTTTAGACGGCAAAAATTGATGATCTTGATCTTACCATTCTATCTGAGCTAAGCGAGGATGCATCAATTTCCATACCTAGGCTATCAGAAAAGATCAAGGTAAACCCGTCAGTGGTATATTCCAGAATCAAAAGACTGACAAAGAAAAAGCTTATCGAGCGATTCACCATAATAGTAAATGACAAGGAGCTCGGATATGGTGTCAAGGCACTCACCGGGCTCAACATGGACTCTAAATTTCGCGACACCATCATAGATGAGTTATTCAAGATAAAGGGCGTCCGAGAAATATCTGAGGTCACAGGTAGATTTGACATCATTGTTACAATGTATGCCCAGAATTTATCAGAAATGCACAAGCTCATATCAGAAGGAATCGGTAGAATAGAGGGCGTTTTGGCATCAGAATCCTTCATAGAAATGAAGCGTAGGACCAAGACCATGCCTTATAATCACGCAGGCTAGCTCATGTTACATTTAATTTTGCATTCCTCATTTGGCCGGTAGGGAAACAGATGCAGCGAACCGAGGCTAGATCAAAAATTGCGACATATTATGAGCTGACCAAGCCAAAAATTTGGTACCTACTAGTGTTTACTGCGTTTGGTGCTACCATAACGGCATCAAATGTGTATGATGTTGAGGTATCGCCTGCAACATGGGCTTTGATGTTATTTGGCGTTGCCGCTGGTTCTGCTGCTGCCAACACTTTGACTAACTATCACGACAGGGACATTGATGCAATAATGGAGAGAACCAAAAATCGTCCAATTCCATCCGGCAGAATATCCCCGCCTGAGAAGGCTCGGGACTTTGGACTAGTACTTGCAGGAATATCACTTGCATGCGCATTTGCAATATCATATACGGCTGGATTTTGGAATGGTATATGGGCAGGCGTGTTCATGGCGTTTGGCTTGATAAATAATGTAGCAGTGTACTCTCATGCACTAAAAAGAAGGAGCCGAACTAACATCATACTGGGCGGTCTTTGTGGTGGTGCTCCTCCACTGATTGGCCATGCAGCGGTAACATTACAGGGATTATGGGACTTGGGGCTTGTAATGGCAGGCCTTGTGTTTATCTGGATTCCAATGCACATATGGGCACTGACCTTACACTTTAAGGAAGACTACAACAAGGTCAACGTTCCAATGCTTACTGCGGTGCAATCAGAAAAGACATCGGCCCGCGTTATAGCAATTTCTACATTGGTCATGGTATTGTTCAGTGTGGTTCCGTTCTTTTTGACTACTGAAAATGGCATGCCGGTGATGCGAGAGATATACCTGTACACCGCGATTGCATCTGGGGCTTTGATGTTGGTGCTATCATTCTGGGTGATTGCAAAACCGTCTGAGAAGGCATCATGGATGTTATTCAAGTTCTCCAGTCCGTACCTGGCAGTGTTGTTTATTGCACTGATGGTTGACTCTGGATTCCGATAATATAAGGGAAAGATCACACCGAAAACGCAAAACTGCTAACTGGTAAGATTCTGAGGTTTGTGCGTAAAAAACTGGCAAGAACTGGTAAGATTTTGCAATTCAAGAATTTAACCCATGAAATGTAATTGATTTGATTTTGGTTTGATGTGAAATATGGTGTATGGGTTTAATGGTACTATGAAGAAACTTCGGCATAAAGAGCACAGTGATCAGAGATGTTTTTTATGAAATCCTTTTTCTTTGCTCCATCTAGCTGCTGCCATCCATATACTGCAACCTCGTACTGGTCTGGGACATCAAAATTCATCGGATTTGACTGGAACAATAAATCGCTGCTTGCGACAACATGATCAAGGTTGCTTTTTGTCCCACCTGAGCTGCTCCAGGTTCGATTATGAGATTTATCTAGTAATTTCATGCCGTTTTTCTGTGCGTCTTTTACCAATGTTTCAATTTCCTTTTCTGCTTTTACTTCGGGTGTTTTTCTTCCCATGGTGTTAAGATCACCACATACAATAAACCTCGGTTGACCCTGCTGGATTGGCATTGATTCTATTGCAGACTTCATCTTCCAAATTTTGCCAAACATGGTATGACGATTCTTGTATGCTGTGGAGTCGGTTCCACTATCAGTGTGCAAAAACAAAATGTTATCAAAGATATTGCTTCCTTTTTGTCTGAAGCTTAACAGTCCGCCAGGCCTCAGATTCGAGTTTCCTGCCTGGAACTCTCGGCGCTGCGTGTAAATGACCTGATCAAACTTGTCGCGCTTCCAGCCAACCAGAATTTCTATTGCCCTTTGGCTGTCGGTAAACGCAAAATCATACTCTGTGAACTGTTCTTGGGCAATTCTTCTAGCCTCATTTTTTGCCTGAAACTCTAGGATTCCGAAAATGTCTGGGTTGAAATGCTCAATTAGCTTATCAACTGCGTATTTTTTGCTTCCTCCTCCCTTGAAATGCTCTACATTCCATGACACAAAGGAATAACCCAATGGAAAGAAATGGTATCACTTGTAATTAAAGAGTCGGAACATCATACCACGAATAATGATTTTATAAATACTGTGGAAAAGTATGGTATACTGATAATTTCTACGTTTGTCTTTAATATCATAAAAATTTAGTTTGAAATAGACTTGTGGACTGGGGATTCCAAACCGGTGCCTCAACGACCACACGTCCTATCTCGGCAAAAAATTATCTTAATGCTTTTTTCAGTGTGTCATTGATTACCGCGGAAAAACTCACTGACTGGCCTGTCTTTCTTATTTGGTCTGCCTGGAGATGCCTTAGTTTTTTTTCCACATCTTCATCTAATACTATGGTGTGTCTTCGAATCAATTATTATTCTATTATACCATTACTTTTCTAGTTTGGCCCAAAATACCAAAATTGGTATTTGGATAGTTCTCCGAGTGTAGTTATTCTACAAAAAACGAGTCAGTGCCGATTCTAGAATTGTCATAGGTTGCAACTATGATATATTTGCCCACCTGCCAGTTGGAATCAATCATTACTGGTACGGTGAACTGGCCCTTGTTTGTGAGCATTCCCTTGAGATCATATGATGTGCCGTCTGGCTTTACTATGGTCAAAATCACATAGGTTCCTGTTTTGAAATCGATCACCTTGCCTGAGATTTGAGCCTGGGTTGTTTGGTAGGATTGTTTTGTGAATTTTTCCGAGTTTATTTGGACATTTCCCATTGTTGTGGATTGGTCTTTTGGCTCTTCTGGTAGTGCCGAAGACATGGTTGGCTGCTCAGAGTCTAATTGAATCTGCATTATTCCATTTTTAATTAGATATTGTAGTCCTGAGGCAAAATCCAAATCTGTGATGGTTCCTTGTGCCCACCATTTGGCATTGTTTTTTACCCAGTATGGGATTTGTTGCGCCTTTGCCTCGCCAGATGCGGTTTGTGGAATCGATATTATTCCATGCTCTATCATATACTTGATTCCAGAGACAAACTCGGAATCATTTACCCTTCCATCTGACCACCAAAGGGCCAGGTCCTTTACCCAGTCCGGAATGGATACATCCTGAGGTTCTGGTGGTGGATTTGCTGGTTCTGGTGTATCGGATGCTTTCTTTCCAAAAATGTAGAGCCAGACTATACCGGTTTTGGATTTGTCATTGAGTGAGCCAGAAATAAGAATGTCATTTTTTTGCGACGATATTTTGATATCAGATATGTTGTAGGATCTTGCGGAAATGTTAATCCCTGACTTTACATATTCTGGGTAATCATATAACGAGCCAACCTTTTTTGAAAAAGAACCTGCACTTGTTTGGTCCGGTGTGATCTCTTCTACTTTGAAAAAGCCGCCCTGGTCCTCGATTAGCTTTTTGGCAAACTCAGTCTGGAGTGGCGTTATGGTTTGGTGCTCTGCATCAGTATAGGAATAGTCCAAGTCTTCCTGTATGTTCGTCTTGCAGGTATAGTCATGCCAGGAATCTGAGGATTTTATGGCATCAATCATTAGCTGTCCATGCAGCAGCTCGTGATAGAACACGACTAGGTTCTCGATTTGTTTTATTTCAGGATCCTTTTCCGTGCTAGCTGACAGTGCTGGCTCGTTTAGCATTAGTTCGTTATTACAGTTGACAGTCATTTTTCCGCCAGAAACCGTAATTGAGCATTTCCAGACATAGATTCCGCCAGTGATTGCGCCACCAGAATGTGCTATGTCGGAATCAAACTTTGCTAGCTTGGTTTGTATTGTAGCGTTAACTGAATTGTACAATTCTCCGGCATCACATGGAAAGTAAACTGTAATTGGTGTTGAAAATGAAGATAGTGTATCAGAGACATCTTTTTTTGATATTGAGAGCTTTTCAAACTCTGATCGCAATGTGTCATAGAGATTTTGCTCCTGCGAGCTTGGTGTTACATATTCGGCAAAGACTGGCAGCACACTAAACAGTGCAAGAACAGCAAGAAATCCAGCTAACCTCAATTCAGAAAATGGTGTCTTATTTTGCTACTTAAGACTTGGGTTGTTTTGAATAGTATGTCATTCCACGTAATGATGGTGGATTAGCTGGTCGTAGAATCGTACAGACTTGATGTTGACAAACTCTAGCATTCCATATCTTGATAGTTCCCTGCCAAAGCCGCTCTGCTTTATTCCACCAAAGGGAATTCTTGGGTCAGATATTACCACATTGTTCACGGTAACAATTCCGGATTCTATTTGGCGAGACATTGATTCTGCCTTGTTGAGGTTTTCAGTCCAGATGCTTCCGCCCAGGCCAAACTCGGAATCGTTTGCAAGCCTTATTGCGTCTTTTTCGTCCTCAAATACTGTAATTGGGGCAACAGGACCAAAGGTTTCTTCCTTTGCAATTCTCATATCAGGTGTTACCCCAGTCAGAATGGTTGGTTTGTAATAGTATCCCTTTGAGCCTACTCGCTCGCCTCCAAGTAAAATGTTTGCGCCCTTGGCCTTTGCGTCATTTACAATTCCGGTGATGTTCTCTAAAGCATCCTTGTTGACAAGTGGCCCAATGTCGTTTTCAACATTCATTGGATCACCTATTGATAATCGTGATGTGTTATGGACGAACTTTTCGATGAATTCGTCTGCCACTTTTTTTGATACAAAGAATCGCTTTGATGCTATACAGGACTGGCCACAATTGATGAATCGTCCCTTGACTGCGCCATTTGCTGCCTTTTCCACATTTGCATCGTCTAGTATGATGAATGGATCAGAGCCTCCAAGTTCCAGTACGCATTTTTTTAGCTGTGATGCGGCACGCTGGCCAACCATTGCACCAATTTTTGTGCTACCGGTAAATGTCACTGCATTGACATTAGAGTCAATTAGGTGGTTTGCAGTCTCTGAGCTTCCAATGACTATAGAAAGTGCGCCTTTTGGAAATCCAGACTCTTCAAATGCTCGCTCTAACTCAAGTCCGCACTGGATGGTAACACTGGATGGTTTCATCACAATTGTGTTTCCTGCCATAAGACATGGTGCTGCAAATCTTAGCGCTTGCCAGTATGGAAAATTCCACGGCATAATTGATGCGACAATTCCAAGCGGCTCAAACGTGATAAAGCTCTTTCGAGCATCGGTGTTTAGTACTTCTTCAGAGATGAAGGTTCCCCCATAATCTGCGTAATATTCCATTGCCCATGCGCACTTTTCTACCTCAGAGATTGATTCCTTGAGTGCCTTGCCCATTTCTTTTGTGGCAGTCTCTGCAAGATGGATCTTGTTTTTTCTAAGATATGATACTAAATTGTAGACTAGGCCTTTTCTTTTTTCAAAATCGTTTTTCCATTCCAGAAATGCGACCTTTGCTGTTGCCACTTTTTGCGTGATTTGGGCCTTGTCCATTTGCTCATAGGATTGGATTGGTTCCTCGTTTGCAGGATTAATTGTGGTAAGCTTCACGCATGAGTTTTACGCGTGGTTGTAATTAAGGATGGTGTTTGTTACCAGCCATTACCAATTATTACCAAATGTTTAAATACCACACATTGGTTGTAATAACCAATGGATGGAAAGAAATACCAAACTCCGAAAAAGAGCCAAGTAGACTTTTCTCCACAACAAAAGGTACAAAACAAAATGTCAACAAATGAAACAACAACAAAAGACGTGTTTTCAGTATACACCAAGAGCTTCGACAAGCTAAAGGGTGCATTTGAGAAATCAGCAACACAATCACTGCAGTCATACACAAACCTCAACCAAGAACTAGTAACATCTTGGACTAACTTCATCCACACTGCAACAACAATTCAGCAAAGCGTTGCCAACAAGATTGGAGTCAACTACTCTTTGCCAGAACAAACCATATCTGCTGTTTCTGATGCAACCGAGGCAGTCGTAAAGGCAATCGAGACAAACAACAAAGTTGTCCAAACTGCATTTGATGCAACAATCCAAAATGTCAAGACAATCAATCAAAATGCATCAGCATTTGCCGAGCTAAACCAAAACGTAATCAACTCTTGGATTAGCGCCTGGAAAACACGAAACTAAATCTCTCTTTTCTCTTTTTTTATTTTTGATCTGAATATCGCATTTAATTTTGTAAAAATTTCATCATTATACCACATAAAGACTGGAATTCACAAACATGGTAAAACATTTTCCACCAGACATGTCTGAATCTGAAACCAGACCAAATAATACTTTGATGATACAACAGCATGATGGCATTTGTAGCTGTCGCCAAAGTACAGTCGTTTTTGGCCTTAAGCTCCGGGTGCCGAATTTTTTTGCACAAGTGATTTAGGGTTTCGTGTTTTGCTTTTGTAGCTTGTCTAGCGCATCTTTTGACTTTGCCTCTGCGTCCTTGGCAAAGTTTTGCCAGACTTGCTGCCAGTGATCGAAAAATGCCTTGAACGACTCAAAACCTGACTCTTTCCACATCTCATCCCACGCTTTTAGAGACCATTGGTACGGGTTTTGATCAAACTGTTTTGTCAGGTTTTGCCAGATCTCGTTGTATTTTTTCATATCATCAAAATTTGAGGACTTCATTGCCTGCTCAAAGCCCTGAATGTAGAGCTTAAACGCATTTGCTGCCTGCTCCTGCATAGTTTGGAATGATTTGGTCCAGGTTTCGGTTGCCTTGGAGTATGCATCTAAAAGATCGTTATTTTGCGAGGTTTTGCCTTTCTCCATTGGTATGCTATGGAGTTGATTGTTGAAATAGTTGTTGGAAGGACTGCCTATTGGTTTTACCATAGTAAACCATTTCTTGCAATCATCAGAATTGTAGCGCCGTTAGCCAAAAGAATGAATTGCTTTTGCGCTAAAGACTTGTTTTGTGGTTCTTGGCTTGCCATCTTCAAAAACCTCTTTGCAGCAGTATTTCATTGAGAATTCTGCCATGCTCATTATGACAGGCTTGAGTGCTTCTCCTTTTTCTGTTATGGTGTATTCAACCCTTGGAGGCGTCTCTGGATAGATCTTGCGGTTTATGAGTCCCTCTTTTTCCATTTCTCGCAATCGAACAGAGAGCGTTTTTGGGTTTATCCCCTCTATTGATTCCAGAAATTGGTTGAATCTTTTTTGTCCAAGCAGGCCCATGTTGCGCAAGATGTGTATTGTGAATTTTTTTCCAATTATTTTGAATGTGGTATCAATCGGGCACGCTAGCATGGTGCAACAGTTTGGATTTAGGCATTGTTCGTATTCTTCTTTCAACTTACCACATTCTCACTTACTTTCTGTATAGAAACTTTCTATTTTATATACTTACCTTTCTATAGCAACTATAAGGAAGTAACTAACTATGGAATGTACAGCAGAAACATGCAAAATGGAAGAAACAGAATCATGCGCTTGTGGCTCCAATAGGTCATACGAGCAATGTTGTGGTTGCGAGACAATGGATCCAATACAACATGCAATGATGGCTTGGCACAAGGCATTTTTTGCAGCACACCACGATGCAATGACTGAAAGAATGAGAAAGAGAATAGAGACAACATACGGCCCAACTATGGATAAGGCAGCAGATGCAGTCTTTGAAGCAGTTGGTAAGGTATGGAGTTCTATGCTTACTCAGTCTGAGGCAAAAAAAGAAGTCGCATCAAAGTTGCAGAAAATATTTTCTGAAACAAATAGGAGATAGTAAAATTCGTCCCTATCCCCAACTATCTCCTATTTTCTTTTTTTTATGAGTAGAGCGTCACTGGCAGACTACATGCCAATAGCAATTTTTTGGTAGATCAAGCCTTCCATGAAGCGTGCCAGTGACTTTGGTTACGGGTTTTGGTAAAACTTGATGTTTTACGCTAGATTTTGTACTGGAGAAAATCTATTAAAAGTAGTACACGATTACATTGCTTTATTCTAGAATATTGAAATTGTTCGGTGCGCAGGTTCACATGATGTCAGGGGTGGAGCCCAACAAGAGATCGTCCTGCTCACCATTATTCAGTATGGGCATTTCAGCAATTAAAGGAACGCTACTAAATTATACGAAGGCATTATTGTATCGAGGCTAGAATTTGACTACCTGATTTACCTCAGAGACATTAACTATTCCTCTGGATGTTGTGTTTGCATGCTTTCTTATCGCTTCAATTACCTTATCGACCTGATCGTCATCCACTATTGTAACAATGCAGTCAATTAGGTTGTATGACTGCTCCTGAAGTTTTGTGCCTCTGGCTGCATGGATTTTTTCTCTTTCTGCAGCTCCTCTACCTCGTGCGTAAAACACGGTTAGCCCATTGACTCCAACTTTTTCTACTTCTTCTACTACGGATTCTAGCTTGCCAAATTGGAAAAATGCTTCGATTCGCTTCATTAGCTCACAGTACCCAAGCCAGAATTTATTATGTATGATTGATTTCCAAGAGTGATAATTTCATTCTGTCCTACTAATTGTGTATGTATCATCATGGTTTGTGATTTTTGTGATATTTTTCTTCGTCTAGCTTGAATTCTTCTTCATCGGCATATGCTTGTTCTGCGTGCTCACCAATATCTAGCCCAATTTCTTCTACTTCTTTTGAGACTCGAATTCCTATGATAAAGTTGAGCACCTTGAGTATCACATATGTTCCGCCAAAACCGAGTGCAGCTGCAACTCCAACTCCCGCACCTTGAATCAACAACTGCATTGGATTACCAAATAGTAGTCCGTTTGGTCCTGCCGGATTGATTGCAGCGGATGCAAAAATTCCTATTGCCAGCGATCCAATGATTCCTGCAATTCCGTGTACTGAGCTAACATCTAGTGCATCATCTATCTTTAGTCGGTCTTTAATTAGCAAAACTCCGCAATACGATGCAAGACCTATTGCAATTCCAATTACAAAGGAATGCTCAACACTAACATAACCAGACGCTGGTGTGATTCCTGCAAGACCTGCAATTGCTCCATTGATTGCAGCTATTACACTAGGCTTTCCAGTTCGCATCCAAGACAGTCCAACCCAGATTAGAGCTGAAATCGAAGATGCCATGTGGGTGACAATCACAGTATTTCCTGCAACACCGCCTGATGATAACGCACTTCCTGCGTTAAATCCAAACCAGCCAAGCCAGAGTAGAGATGAGCCTAAAACAGCTATTGGAATGCTGTGCGGAACCATGATTGCTGGGCCATAGTTTCTTCTTTTGCCAAGTACCAGAGCAGCTGCTAGCGCTCCCATTCCAACACTTGTGTGAATTACAATACCTCCAGCAAAGTCAAAGACTCCTAGGTCGCCTAACCACCCACCTCCCCATATCCAGTGAGTTAGTGGATAGTATATCAAAACAGACCAAGCCACAATAAACAAGATAAACGCTGAAAATTTCATTCTCTCAGCTATTACACCGGTCAGCAACAATGGAGTGATTGCTGCAAACATTAGCTGGAATTTTGCAAACAACACTCCAGGGATGGTTGGTGCAAACGGCAACGAGTCATCCCATGGAACGTTTTTCAAAAATACATAGTCCATGTTTCCTACCAATCCTCCAGTGTCTGGTCCAAACACTAAGCTAAATCCAAAAATAAACCACATCACACTAAGCAATGCCAATCCAAAGAAGATCTGCATGAAAATTGAAACTGTGTTTTTTCTTCGCAATAGTCCGGCCTCAAAAAGACCAAGAGCTGGGATCATTAACAATACCAAACTTCCAGCAATTAGGATCCACGCTGTGTCACCAGAATCGATTGGCACAGTGCATCCGAAATTTTTTTGATATATAATCTTGCGTCAAAAATCCAAAATTGATTATCATTTGATTATCAGTTGTTATCAATTCTAAAATTTTAAAAAAAATTTTTTAACAACTACAAGTGCAGAGAGTCACTTGATAAGGATTGAGGTAGTTCTACCAAAAAATGAAGTGATGGCAGTAAGTGAAGGTCTAAAACAAATTAATGTTGGTGGACTAACAGTTTCAAAAAAACGCGGACGTGGGAAAAATCCTGGACCTGAGATTCATGCATCAAAGGGAACCGAGGTTTTTGTGCCTCAATTTTCAGACAAATATGTCCTTGAAATCATCATACCTGATAACATGGAGGAAAAGGCAGTGCAAATCATAAAAGAAAATGCGACAATTGGTAAGATCTTTGTCCATCCGGTTCTTCGCACCTATGATATCAAAACAGGTGTTGAAGGCGAAAAAGCGATCTAGGATTTACCTACTAGCTCTTTCCAGCAAGACAGATGATACCAATTTTGTCGATGTAACGTTGCATCTAATGATGAAAGACTGGTTTGCTCTTTGCATTTTTGACATGTAACCCATGTCTCTTTGATATTACCTGTGGTTTGTTTTGACGACATAAAGACGGTTTTTTGATTTGATTTAAAATTAGTTGTTTGTGTTTTTTAAAAACAGATTTTTCTATACTCTTATGATTCCTTGGCTTACCAAGAACTGTATTCCGTTGATAAAGTCCTTGTCCCCGATTGTTCCATCTGACCACCACTTTGCATTGTTTTTGACCCAGTCTGGGATTTTGTTAGTGGTTGCTTTTCCTGTGTCAGTCGGCGGAATTTTTATGATTTCTTGTTTTATCAAATATTGAATTCCAGAAACAAAGTCTTTGTCTGTGATCGTACCCTCTGACCAGAATTTGGCGTTATTTTTTACCCAACCAGGAATTGTGGTAAGATCTGATGCAGGAGATTGTTGTACTGGTGTTGTTTTTGTATTAATCTCAAATTGTAGTGAAGCTGGAATAAATGGATCAAAGTCAGCTAGTCCTCTGCCAACTAACACAAGCTGTAGAGTGTATTTTCCCTCAGATGGAATGGTAAGAAGCCTGTAATCCACGCCACTTGGTACCGATATGCCAAAGGTGCTTCCAGTACCAGTATTTACAATGAATTCTTCTCCCTCGGAATTCTTGATACTGTAGGCATACCTGAGGTCTTTTGCCAAAACTCCAGAGGAATCAAAGAAGGCAGTTGTGAATGAGACATCTTTGCTTGTACCATATCTTGGATCATATGATACGGTTGCCTTGTAACCGTTTGAGAATTTGACGTCAGTTGATTTGATTGAAACACTTGTGTCAGGCATTATTTGCACGTTCATTGTGTGCTTGTCAGTTACCTTTTTGGCAAGCATCTTGAGCTCCTCACCAGTCACTACAAAGGAAAGTGTGTTTGTGTCCTTGTTTGTGTAAGAATCAAGGATCAAATCTTTTGAATAGATTGGAATTCCGTTTACAATACCCTTGAAGCTGTTGATATTTTGGAATGGTGCAAAAGATTTTGGAATTTCAATGTCATTTCTCACAACTGAGACGTGTTCCGCATGTTCCCAATGAAATGGCATTGCAAATGAGATGGTTTTCGTAGATTCTGAAAACTGAAAGTCTGTAATATCGTCCTGGAATGTTTTGACAGTCACGGGAGTTTTTCCGGTTGCTGTAGCAAGTGAGAACTGTTGTTCTGATGCTATATTGATTGTATTTTCAAACTCAATATCTTGTGCGGTCTGTGTCTTTGGGTTTGTTGCACCGATTATTGCCACCTTGACTGTGTATGGACCTGGCTTGTCAAATACTGGACCTCGAATAATTGGGGTGCTCATTGAGGATGACGTTAGTGCACTTGGAACGACTGGATCTTTTTCTCCTTCATATTGTGTGCAGCGCCAGACATCTTCTTCTGAGCATTTAGAGTTGGGCTGTATTTTTACGGTAAGCTCACCGTCTTTATCATAAAACATTTGTGACGCAAGCAATGTCTCTCCAGAAAAAATCTGTACTCGGTATGTAACTCGCTCTATGTTTACGTTGGTTGCAGAATCATAGAATCTCACGTTTAGTTTTGCTTCAGAGTCTTTTCCTGGGGCAAAGTCAACTGGGCTAAGCATTGTGGATATGGTGACCTTTCTGTCTCCAAAGCTGACAGGCGGTGCAGCTTCTCCTCCATGGTGTTGTGCATAAGCTAGATGTACAGAGAACAAGACCACAATCAAAGAGACAAAAATCCAAGTTTTATACAAGTAATGAATCCAGCTTCGAGACCGTATAAAAAATTAATTAATGATTCATTCCAATGCGACTAACAAAAAATCAATCTCAGGTCTGATAATCAGACCACCCATTAAAACGCCAGAATTTGCCAACAATACTCATGATTGCAGATCGCATGCTAAGGGATCTTTTGCCAGTGTCTTTGACTGCTGTTCCCTGCGTCAGCATACAAAGACAGGCCAAAGTCGAAGAAGCAGTAGGCCTTCTGATTCCATACTTGGAATCCATGGCGGACTCGCTAATTGTTACAGGGGACAAAAACGAGCCTATTGGAATTGTTGGTGGACGAGAGGTAGTAGAAAAAGTCTTGGCAAATCCATCTCGGAGCATATTTGATGATACCATTGAAAAAATAATGTCTCATACTATTACCCGCATCTCTGGCACAACCACAGTAAGAGATACAATAGAAGACTGGAAAAGGACAGGCAGAGCATTTTCTGTCATTCCAAATGCAATTGGCGGATTTTCCGTAATTTCTGCTCGCAAAATGCTCGAAGTTGGGAAAATTTCAATGACAGATATGAGAATATCAGAGCTGCCAAAAAAGAAAGTTCACACCTTTACTACCAATTCAACCGTAAATCAGGTCATAAGCTCAATGCTCAAAAATAAAACTCGCAAGCTTCTCTTGGAAGGTTCTAATCAATTCATTAGCGATAGAATAATCATAGAGAAAATTGCAACGGACTTGAACTATCTTAAGAATACGAATGATTTTCTTGAAATGCCAATTACGGGATTTAACTTGGAATACGCCAAGGTCATAACAAAAGACATCATGGTAAATGAGCTTGCAAGCATAATGTTTGGAATGCAGCACCCATATGCTGTGTTCAGAGATCAGGTCATTAGCCCGTTTGATATTTGCTTGGCGTTGCTTTCCGATCGAATGTTAGAATATACCTAGCTAGAAGAAAACAGTGCAAAAATGGATAACAAAATGAAAAATTTCATTGGTTAGAATCTTCTTGTGTCGCCTTCAAGCAGACCTGATCCATCATGAATTCTATCAATGTGCTTGGATAGATCCTCCTTCGTTTGAAATTTGGACTCACAATAAGGACACATTATTTGATTTGTCATGCATTAATTGCGACGGTTAGTTATTTGAAAGGGTTAGTTGATTATCAAACGAGGAAAAGAGTTGAATTTCATTTTTGATAATTTTGTTCCTCGTTTAATTACAATTAAGCAAAACATCAATACATGATAAAAACCAGATATCAAAAAATTCTTGTTCCACTTGATGGTTCAAAAAACTCCATCCGTGGCCTAAATCATGCAATTTATCTTGCAAGACAATGTCAAGCAGTAATTACTGGGATTTACGTAATTGAAAGACCACCACACGTTGCATTTCGCTCACCCAAATATCCAGAGAAGCCACGCCTAAGAGACGCACAAGGTATGATGGATTTTGCAAGAAAACATAGTGCACAAAACGGAATCATGTTTGAAGGCAAGATAGTTTTTGGGGATCCTGGATACACCATTGTCAAGTATGCAAAAGACAAGAAATGTGATGTTATAGTTATTGGTGCACGTGGAAGAGGTGCTCTAAAGGAAGTCTTCTTTGGAAGTGTATCAAACTATGTCTTGCACAAGACTGCACTGCCAACAATAGTAATAAAATAAGAAAAAAGTTAGCTCTTCTGAGCCTGACCGTTGTTTTGGTTTAGTTTTGATGCAGGTACTATTTTGTATCCGCCGCACTCAAATGCAAAGACATCCGCATAGACAAACTTGGTTTTTCCTGAAAATGTCTCATCGTTGTCATGCAGTGTTGTGACATAATAATCAGATATGCGACAATCTGTATAGGCCAATTTTCGAAGTGTTATGGTGTTATGCATTACGGAAATATCAACATCAAATTCCTCATAATCAGAATCATGTCCTGAACCACGTCTTTCGTAAGTCATTTCTGCTGTTTCATAGAGAATTTCCTTGTCTGCACCTACGCCTCCCCATAACTGAAATGATGGAGTTTCATTCCATTTGTATCCAGAGTTTTGTGTGAATACTTTGAATGAATTTATCTCTTCATTTCCTTCTGCGAACTTGAAAGTGGTTTTGATCTTTAGATCACCCACACTGTCGCTTTCTGCATATGCATTTGTTGTTGCAATAATTGCAACAATTAGAGCTGCGGCTAGCACTGAATAGATTGGAGTCATTACAAATTAGGCCATAAACAAAAAGATAAGCAGTGGGAATGCATTGCACTCATTTCTAGATCATGTTTTGTCCCAAACGACACGATATGCAATTATGGTTTTAGAGGCAGATTTTGAGCCCCATTCATTTTTGGTGTGACCTGCATTTTGTTCCGAGACGGATTCCCATCTGAATTTCAGAAATTGTGTCTCAACCATGCCTATGACTGGTCATTTTTTCACATAAGCAGTATGAATGCATTGCAATGCAAAGCATTCCTACTTGTTATATCAAATTTTGAGAAAACCATTCCATGCAAATTCAGCTTGAAGGAAGAAAAATAGATGACGAGCGAAAAGGCGTCATCTTGGAAATAATGTCTGATAAGTACTGTCGGGCAATAATTGAAACCACCATAAGTGCCCCAAAGGCAGCAATTGAAATCTCAGCAGACTGCAAGATTCCAATTAGCACCGTATATCGCAGGCTGCAAACACTACATGACAGCAAGTTGCTTGCCATTTCTGGCTCCATAACGCAGGAAGGGAAAAAGCACTTTTTGTACAAAAGCAGGATAAAGGCAATGTCCTCATCGTTTAATGGCGGCAACCTAGAAGTCGAGATCGTTCCTAATCTATCAATCTAGGGACGATTTTTCTAATTTTTGAAACCCACCTTTGATAATCAAAATTTGTTTTAAATCACTTGGAAGAGTCTGGTTGATATGAAAGACAAGACGTATTCTTCCCCAGTGTTTGCTTTGACGGAAAACAACTCTATTCACGATGCTTTAGTGATGATGAAGACAAACTTTGTAAAAAGAATAGCGATCATAAAAGACAGAAAACCGATAGGCATAACAACAGAGCGAGACATAAACTCATTCTTAGAACAAGACAGGACAGTTCGTACCCTTGATGAAATTCGACTAAAAGAAATAATGAAAAAAAATGTCATTACAATTTCTGATGGACAGCAGGATCATATGTCGCAGTGTGCCACAAGAATGGACACCTTCAAGATAGGTTCAGTAATAGTAGTAGACGAAAATGGAGAGGTGATCGGAATCACGACTCAGACCGATATTAATCGTCAGTATGCTAGAGTATATCCAGGCAAATACAAAGTCAGGGACTATATGACAGATAAAGTGGTCAGCTGCAGAGAATCAGACTCATTAGAGTTTGCTCTCAGTATCATAAATAGCAACAAAACTTCACGTCTTGTTGTGACTGACAATAAAGGCAATGTAAAGGGAATCATCACTACGAATGATTTTCTAAAGCATAGCGAATATTTTAAAAAATCACTTGTCAAGGCTCGTGATTATTTGCTACCAAAGGATACTGCGGGAGACAAAACAGTTGGGGACTTGATAAAATATGAGGTTCTTATTGTAGAACCTGATGATGATTTAGCAACAGCAGCTGATCT
>CAYOBG010000012.1:0-3872 GCA_964402265.1 uncultured Candidatus Nitrosotenuis sp.
TGACATATGCATTCAACACCAGACGAATTTGGCTTTCCATTTAGATAGTGTATTGCGACTGCAATCATTGATGGGAGCATCATGCTTACAGTACCAATTACAATATCACCTTTTTTTGGAATTGATAGCTGTTTTCCATTTCTGACCTGAGCAATTCTAGTTTTTTTATCAATATCCGCTATTCCAGCAGCTGATGCCCTTACTGTGTCTCCATCATCAAACGTGTTGGCACCGCCCTCTATTTCTTCAATAAACCCAAGCTTATCGCCAGGCATAACAAAATCAGTCATAATTGCATGCTGTACCGTTAACTAATAATTCTTTATAGTGATTTTAGATCTCTGACTCGCACATTGGCATGTCTTTTAGAATGTCCTTGCCATCCTCATCAACTATTGATGGCGCAACAAGGCAGATCTTACCGTTCTTTCTTTTGCAATAGACTTCTGATTCGTTGTTTTCTTTGTCGCGAGCCCAAAACGAATGCGTTTGAGAAAAATTCGGACTCTGCCCACTTTTTTCGTATATTTCTTCAGCAGTCCAAACCTGATCACGAACGGAAGAGTTAGTACCAAGCTTCATCCCCTTTATTGCAACAATATCCCCATCTTCATCTTTTATAACACAACTAATGTGGATTCTAGCCTTTGGGTATCTGATGAAATTCTTTTTTGCATGTGAGAAATTATTTTTGCGTGCCATTTACATCAATTATAAGAAACGAAAATTTGTTGCTATACTCAAGTTACTTCCTTGTCAAAAAATCTCACAAATTCTTCAATATTAACATTATTGTTGATATGGTGATCAAAGCCAGTGTGGGATCTGCAAGTAATCGTCAATACTTTCATTTCGCAATATTTTGAGTAATGCGTTTGCTTGAGGCGTAGACATGACTGGCTTGTCAAATTGGTTGTCAGTTGAGATTCTTGGACACGCAACCTGAATGAATGCATCAATTCCCTTCAAATTG
The DNA here is from genome assembly GCA_964402265.1 of uncultured Candidatus Nitrosotenuis sp. Taxonomy (GTDB): domain Archaea; phylum Thermoproteota; class Nitrososphaeria; order Nitrososphaerales; family Nitrosopumilaceae; genus Nitrosotenuis. The sequence continues at coordinate 974 of CAYOBG010000012.1, forward strand.
CGCAACCTTTCATTTGTAATGTCTGTTAGAGCAAACAATTGAACTGATTTACCTTCCTTCTCCAACTCTCTTTTGAATTTTAGTGTTGTAGTTTTTGAGAGTTGGCCTTCCTTTAGTCCTACAATTATTCCAAATGTCTTTGCTTCTGCTGCCTTGTATATTGATAAGGTGGCCTTTCTCTGCAACTTTTCCGCAAATTCAGTGACGTCTCTTACTTCATTGAAATATGGATCTAGAACAAATGTTGGTTTGTTTGTAGATAATGCAAGGCCTGATGCATGAAAATTGCTTTGCCCCATGAACACATTTGCATCAACTTGGTCCTTTACTTCTAGAGCGGGATAAAACTCGCAACCAAAAACCTGACCATCATTTAGCTGGCCCTTACCCTTTCCAATCTTTACTTGGATTCCATTGTTCTCAAGAATAGATCGTACAGAATCTATTTGGTTTAAGTGCTGACTGTCAGTTACGAGTGATACAGTTTTTCCTTTCAGCATTTCTGCACACTTTAAGGCCACGCCATCAAAAGGGATATCATCAAACGCATCAATCATTACAACGTTTTTTTCAAAATTTTGCATGTTAATTGTATGACCTATATTGAATAAAATTTCGGCAGCAAGGACTTTGGCCCCATTTGAGTTTAGATCACATGTTCCCCATGTGGTGTCTGCCAACACGTATGCCGGAATGCCAAATCTATTCATGATGTTTACTGCGGTCTCTTGCACTCTAGGTAAGATTCCATCCGGACCATTCAGTGCTACGGAAACAGGCTTGCGCTCTTCTATGATCTGAAAAATTGTCTTTTCGTCTATTATTATCATAAGACAGATGACAAACTTTTGATTTTAATTTAAACTATGGCAAATCACAAATGTCGGTTAATACTTTTCCTAATTATGAAAAACACAATTCTGAACATTGGATTTGATGACACTGACTCGCCAAAAGGCATGTGCACAACATATTTGGCATACAAGTTAGTTGATTCACTAAAAAAAGACAATGTCAAATTTGTAGATTATCCGAGATTGATTAGGTTCAATCCAAACATTCCTTGGAAAACAAGAGGAAATGGAGCAGTCTCTCTAAAGATAGAAACCGAGACTCCTACAAAGATCAAAAACAAGGTGATTAATTTCGTAACAAAATACTCGGATCTGAAAAATGGAGCAAATCCGGGAGTCGTATTCTTTGAAAATGATATCATCCCAAAAGAATTTGACAAGTTTAGCAAGGACGCATTGTGGAAACTTGTGCATAGAAAAGATGCAAAAAAATTCATTGCTGATAATAATTTACAATCATTTCATCTTGGAAATGGCCAGGGTTTAGTCGGGGCTATTGGTGCGATAGGGTACAAATTCGATGACCATACATTTGAGCTGCTTAGTTATAGAAAAAAATCTCAATTTGGCAAAAAAAGAAAGATTTCTAGCAATAGTGTGAAGCAAATGCAAGAAAAAACATATCCAAAAACGTTTAACAGTTACGATACAAAGAAACAAAAAATTCTTTTTGCACCACATAGTCCGGATCCTGTTTTCTTTGGAATTCGTGGAGAAGACACTGACTCCTTGTTACATGCATCAAAAATGATACAAACAAAAGAAAAACCAATTGGACACATGATTTTCAAATCAAATCAAGGAACAGGAGCTCATCTACAAAATGAACTCGATATTTATTCATTAAAACCCTATGATTCTGGAGTCATAGCTGGCGTGATATCAAAAGAGCCAGAAATTCAAAAAGGAGGACATGTGAAGTTTTCAATATCTAAGGATGGCATTGAGATAACGTGCTTTGTGTACAAACCCACTGGAATTACAAAAGAGGCCACTAGCCTAATCAAAGGTGATCTAATTCGAGTTGGAGGTGGAATTAGAAGATCATCTGTCAAGTACGGACGAACATTAAACATAGAATTTTTCAAGGTGCTCAAATTGCAAAAAAAGACAATCATGACAAATCCACAATGTGTAAAATGCAATAAGAGAATGAAGTCAAAAGGCCGTAATCAGGAATTTGAGTGCATTAGATGTGGAAAAAAATCATCCAAAAAAACAATATTTGAGGTTCCAAGACAAATAAAAAACCAATTATACATTCCACAATCTTCGGCACACCGACACTTGACACGACCGCAACAAAGAATCAATGTCATAAACAAGACTGCAAAATTCAGTGATTCTGTAAAATGGTTTGTAAATTATTCTAAATGAAGTTACTAGCGGGGAGTAGATTTGAACTACTGATCTGCGGGTTTCGCATCATATGATGATTATGAGCCCGCCGGGATGACTTTGTCCTGACGACAGTCTGACTTCCCCACCCCGCTGACTAAAATTGAGACTAGCAGTGATATATACACTCTCATTTTTGCAAATAATTAAAAGCATTTTCAAAATTCTTCTATCTGTGAACAAAAAACTGCGGATAGCAGGAATCATAGGAGCATTAATTGTATCAGTTGTTATTCTTACATCTCCATCAGAACCGCCACCATTACCTTCTCCAACTATACAACCAAAAGACGAATCAATCAAGATACTGGCAACTGATCTCAAAAAACCTTGGGCTATTGCTTTTTCTGGTGACAGAATTTTTGTTACAGAAAAGGAAGGCAACATTAGAGTCATACAATCTGATATGCTGGTTGAAGAACCATTAGCAACTATACGTGTAGCCAAAATACATGGTGGTGGGCTTCTTGGAATTACAACACATCCTAATTTTGAAAATAATCACTTTCTGTATGTGTATTACACGTATTCTGAAAACGAGCAATTATGGAACAGGGTTCTACGAATCACCGAATCAAATAACAAAATTCTGGATGCAATTACAATTATTGATAAAATCCCGGCATCTCAGTTCTATAATGGCGGGG
>CAYOBG010000012.1:3919-21385 GCA_964402265.1 uncultured Candidatus Nitrosotenuis sp.
TTATGTCGCAACCGGCTTGTCAGAAGAATTTTCACACCAATCTCAGGATCTCTTATCACTAGAAGGAAAAATCCTCCGACTAAACGACGATGGAACAATACCTGGAGATAATCCATTTGAAAATTCATCAGTATTATCACTTGGCCATCGTGATATCCAAGGTATGGCATGGGATAGTGATGGTAACATGTTTGTCACAGAATTTGGGCCAACAAAAAACGATGAAATCAATCTGGTAAGGCCCGGACAAAATTATGGGTGGCCAGAGCAAGAATGCGGTGGAAATGAAAAATTTGTAGATGCAGTAATGTGCTACGATCCAAGCATTGAGCCTGGAGGAATTGTATTCTATGGTGGTGACAAGTTGGAATATGAAAATAGCTTAATTATGGCTACCATGCGTGGCTCTAATCTTTTCAAATTGGACATTAATGAAAAAGACCTGGAATCACAAAAAAGCATATTGAGTGGATTAGGCAGGATAAGGGATGTGGTGCAAGGACAGGATGGTTATCTTTATGTTATTACATCAAATACTGATGGAAAAGGATTTCCTGATAAGACAGATGACAAATTATTGAGAATTTTGAAATAAATTGGACTCTTCACGATTCTTTGAAAAAAACAGAAAAGAAAGACTAGACATTGTATCTAAATTTGCAAATCTCACGCAAGAAGAAAGACAAATTCTGGAAACGGCTGGAGGAATTGGATTTGATCAGGCAGACAAGATGGTCGAAAATGCCATTGGAACATTTTCATTCCCACTTGGAATCGCCACAAATTTCGTCATAAATAAAAAAGAATACCTGATTCCAATGGTAATTGAAGAACCGTCTGTAATAGCAGCAGCGTCAAAGGCAGCAAAAATAGCAAAAATACATGGAGGATTTACTATGAAAAATGACGAATCTTACAGTATTGGACAAATACAAGTCGTAAATGTTGATGTAAAGGAAGCAACATCAAAGATCTTACAGCATTCTGGAGAAATACTGGAATTGGCAAATTCAAAGAGCACAACTCTGTCCAAAATTGGTAAAGGCGCAAAAGAAGTTACATGTAAAGAAATTGTTACTGAGTCTGGCCCAATGTTAATAGTTGAACTTTTAATCGATGTGGGGGATGCAATGGGAGCAAATGTAACAAACACAATGTGTGAAAGTGTAGCACCACTAATTGAACAAATAACTGGAGGAAAAGTATTACTTAGAATTCTCTCAAATTACTCCACACGACGACTTGTTAGTGGCACTGCAACATTTGACAAAGAAGAACTTGGTGGAATAGCTGTAGTTGAGAATATTATTTTGGCATATCAATTTGCAGATAATGATGAATACCGTGCAGTAACACACAACAAAGGAATAATGAATGGCATCATAGCAGTAGCAAATGCAAGTGGGCAAGACACACGAGCCATAGAGGCAGCAGCTCATGCATATGCTGCAAGAAGTGGCAAATACCGTTCACTTACACAATGGAGTAAAGATAAAGACGGAAACCTTATTGGACAAATTGAGATGCCAATGTCTGTTGGGATAATCGGTGGAATAATCAACGTCCACCCAATGGCAAAAGTCTGCACAAAAATACTTCAAGTGCAGTCTGCAAGTGAGCTTGCTTGTGTTATTGTGGCAGCCGGACTGGCACAAAATCTTAGTGCCATACGGGCATTGGCCTCAGAGGGAATTCAAAAGGGACACATGAAACTTCATGCAAGAAATGTTGCAGCAGCTGCAGGGGCAAAACCTGACCAAATCGATGCAATAGCATCTAAAATGGCTCAAGAAGGTAAAATCTCGATTAACAGAGCAAAAGAACTGCTAGGCAAACCATAAACACCAAAAATATAGAGGCTAATGTTCTGACCATACTATGACTGGAATAAAGTTTGCAATCCCAAAGGGGAGCCTAGAGGAAGCAGTTTTTGCACTCATGGAAAAATCATGGACCAAGGTATATCGCAAAACTCGCACATATCGAGTCACACTTGATGACCCTGAAATAACAGTAAAAATGCTAAGACCTCAAGAGATCCCGACATTTGTCTCAGATGGACTTTATGACGTTGGAATAACTGGCAAAGACTGGATATCTGAGACTCGGTCTGATGTAGAACCACTTTTGGATTTGGAAATTGGCAAAATAAAACTAGTAATTGCAATTCCTGATATTTATCGATTCAAATCTCTTGATGAAATGATCGCATCATATGCAAAGCAAAAAAAGATTCTTCGAATATCCTCTGAATATCTGACAACTGCTTCTAGATACATAAAACAACTAAAGTCATACAAAAAACTCTATGGAAACCGAGATCCACAAATTGTCACACCTTGGATGCGAATTGGAACAAACAAAAATGTCCAAATTCACCTATCCTTTGGCGCAACGGAGGCAAAACCGCCAGACGCAGTGGATGCAATAATGGATGTAACTGAAACAGGAACTACACTAGAGCAAAACCAGCTCAAAATAACTGAGGTTGTCATGGAATCAAGCGCTCACCTAATTGCAAATAAAAATTCATTACGTGATAAATCAAAACGAGAGAAAATCTATGACATTCTAACTGTGATGCGTGGTGCGGTACAGGGAAGAAAATATCTGCACATCTACCTTAATGTGGAGGAAAAAAACATCTCAAAACTACTGTCAAGTCTACCATCCCTGAAAAAACCGACAATTAGTCCTCTTAGCGTCAAAGGCTGGTATGGAATAAACACGATTATTCCAAAATCTGAATTCCATAAAATGATTCCAAAGCTTCGCAAAATAGCTCAAGGATTAGTAGTGCATGAACCAAGACAGATACTTGAGCTAGAGGAGATAAAGCGTGATGAGGAAAATTGATGAGAATAATTTCCATCAAAAATGCAAATTCTGTATCTAAAAGAATTGAAGAAAACACTAATGTCAAATCGGTGCACGCAATAATTGATCAGGTTGCAAAACGTGGCGATTTAGCACTTCGAGAACTTGAAAAGAAATTCAATGGAGTAGAACTAAAAAATCTCCAAGTAACGAAAAAAGAAATCTCTGAAGCCTACAAACTAGTAACAAAAGAGCAAATTGACGCAATATCGATGGCCAAAAACAGACTGGCAAAAACTGAATTAGCACTAAAAAAACAACTGGGTAAAATTGAAATAAAATCAAACGGAGTAAAAATTACAAAATCCTTCATTCCGTTGGATAGTGTTGGATGTTACGTTCCAGGAGGACTAGCACAATATCCAAGCTCAGTTGTAATGTCAGTCGTACCTGCAAAACTTGCTGGAGTGAAAAAAATTGTTCTAATTACTCCTCCTAATAAACAAGGAAAAGTTGATCCGCTTGTTTTGGTTGCTTCTGATGTTTGTGGAGCCAATATGATATTCAAAGTGGGTGGAGCTCATGGAATTGCGGCATTAGCATTTGGAACAAGATCAATTCCGCAGGTAGATAAAATCGTAGGACCTGGAGGTTCGTTTGTCACTACAGCAAAGTATCTTGTAACTAATGTGGTCTCAATTGATATGTTGGCCGGCCCAACAGAACTTGTTATTCTAGCAGATGATTCTGCTGATCCGAAACTAATTGCACTAGATCTAATTTCACAAGCAGAACACAGCTCCGACACAAAATGTCAATTAATCACAACATCACAAAATCTTGCAAACAAAGTAGTGTCTGAAATTAAAAAACGAATCTCAACACTACGAAGGAAAGAGATCATAAACTCCAGCCTACAAAAAAATGGATTTATTGCAGTAGGTAACCTTTCAGATGCGATATTACTTGCAAACAGGATTGCTCCAGAACACATCCAAATCATCACAAAAAACCCAAACAAAATAGCTGACCAAATCAAAACTGCTGGACTTGTATTGATTGGTCAAAATACTCCGTCGGCAGCAAGTGATTACTTGCTTGGATCAAATCACATCCTGCCGACTAATCGTTTTGGCAGATCAAGGGGCTCACTGTCAATTCTTGATTTCCTAAAGCTACAAACCTGTGTGGAATCAACAAAACAGGCATTGCAAAAAATTGACAAACCACTGAAGGCTTTAACAGAATCAGAAAATCTCCCAAATCATTACGAGGCAGTAAGGAATCGATTATGACAAAAAAACAGTTTACCATAAAGGTAGAGGAGCTGGCAAAATTGCAGGGATATCAAAAACCGGAATACAATGAAGGAGTGCTAAAGCTTGACTCTAATGAGAATTTTGTAATCAACAAGCAATTACAACAAGACCTCATTGATATGGCACAAAAAAATTCTGACATCCGTGAATATCCTCTAGGAAAATCAGAAAAACTGATTGAATCTATTGCAAACTATGTCAATCTTCCAAAACAAATGATTGGGCTTGGCAATGGTTCTGATCAAATTCTGGACATAATTCTCTCAAATTTTGCATCGAGGAAAACAACAATACTAACATCAAATCCAACTTTTGGCTTCTTTGAGGAACGATGCAAACTATATCAAATTCCAACAATAAAAATACCATTCTCAAAAGATATGACACTAAATCTTGACGATTTTCTATCGAAATCAAAACAAGCAGACATTCTTTATCTGGACTCACCAAACAATCCGACAGGTTTCCAATTCAAAAGAGAAGAACTCATCGAACTGATAAAAAAATTCGACGGAATTGTAATAGCGGATGAGGCTTATGGAGAATTCTCTGACTACTCAGTGGTTGGATTGACAAAAAAGTCTGAAAATCTAATAGTAGTGAGAACGTTTTCAAAAACATTCGGGCTAGCTGGATTAAGACTTGGGTATGTTGTATCGAACAAAAAATTTATCGATGTATTTTCACGCGTACTCCAATATCCATACCCACTCAATACATTGGCAATTGAAGCAGGAATATTGGCATTACAAAAAATAAAACAAATTGAAGAAACAACACGAATTATCAAAGAAGAACGAACTCGAATAATCAAAAAACTGCGAGAAAGTGGGGCATTTGATGTATTTGACTCAAAGGCAAATTTTGTGTTATTTGATGCACGCGGTGCAGACAAGCGAATCTACACTGCATTGCTTGAACAAGGAATATCAGTGCGTAAATTAGGCAAAATTGGAAAACATGAGGGATGTCTACGAGTAACTGTGGGTACAAAAGACATGAATTCTAAGTTCTTGCTTGCAATACGTGATCTCTTAAAATGAAATACCAGAGTAACGGAAAAGGGATCTCTGTTCAAAAAAATATCCTTCCACTTATTGAGAAAATTGATGCAGTAATCTTTGATTGTGATGGTGTTTTAGTTGATGTCTCAAAATCATATGATCTGGCGATAAAGCAGACAACTGCATACGTTTTGCAGAAATTCATGCATATCAAGTCCATTCCAATCACTCACTCGATAATAAACGGATTCAAAATAACTGGTGGATTCAATGATGAGGTGGATGTTACATATGCATCAATACTGTCTCTACTAGCAGCGGACAGACTTAGAGTGGATCCAAAGAAATTCATCAGTATCGTTACTAGGAACGCAGATAGTAGAGGAATAATATCTGTTGAAAATTTTCTTAATACTTTGAATGTGAGTCTTTCTGACATGCAAAAAATCCTAGATTATCCCGGACCTCACTCTACTAACCCATTATACAAAATCTTTGATCAGATCTTTTATGGCCCAAAATTATACAAAAAAATCTTTCACAAACAATCTAATTTCAAGGAAAAGGGACTGATTGAAAATGATGTTGTTGTTGTAACAAAAAAACTATTGGATATACTAGGAAAGAAATTTGAAAACAAAATAGCAATGGTTACAGGTCGTGGAAAGGACTCCACCGCATATTCGTTAGATAGATTATTTGACAAGTTTAACACAAAGGCATCTGTTTTTCTTGAAGACCATCCGAGGAATCTAGCAAAGCCTAATCCAAAATCCTTAATCATGTCAATTAACTCTTTAAATTCCAAGTCTTGTGTCTACGTGGGTGACTCTATGGAGGACTTGATTATGGCTAATAAAGCAAAGAAAATGGGCAAAAAAACAATCTTTTGCGGGATTTATGGTACCTGTGAAAGTCCTCACTCAAAAAAGAGATTTTTTGAAAAAAATAATGCAGAGATGATACTTGAATCAATTGCCTTATTGCCAAAGGCATTAAATTTAGCAAATTAAGTCTTGTACCTGTGGCTACGAGAATAAGCAAACTAAAACGAGAAACAAAAGAAACATCAATTACAGTTCAAGTAAATCTGGATGGATCAGGCAAAACTTCCATTAACACCGGTATTGACTTTTTTGATCACCTGATAACATCTTTCGGTAAACATGCCATGCTTGATCTCTCAGTCAAAGCAAAGTCAAATGATCGTATCCTGCACCACTTGATAGAGGATACTGGCATTGCAATTGGTAATGCAATTGATAAAGCGCTAGGAAATAGAGTCGGAATTACAAGATTCAGCTACGCCTCAGTACCGATGGACGAATCGCTTGCAGAGGCATCTGTTGATCTTGTTAAGCGTCCATATAACAAAATTAACCTATCGATCAAACGAGCACAAATTGAAGGTATGTCAAAAGAAGACGTTGAACACTTTTTTTCATCCTTGACTCAGAATCTCAACAGTTGCATCCACATTAACGTAAGATATGGAGAAAATGACCATCATAAAATAGAGTCAGCAATCAAGTCTTTAGCGGTAGCACTTAGAACAGCTGCAAGTATGGACAAAAAACAAAAAGGAATTCCAAGCACAAAAGGTTCAATGTAATGAAGCTGGCCATATTTGATTACGGGGCAGGAAACATATTCAGCCTCAAGATTGCACTGGAAAAACAAGGCTCAACAGTAGACATCATCACAAATTTTGATAATGCAAATAATTATTCTGGCTTGATTTTGCCTGGCGTTGGAAACTTTGATCCGGCAATAAGGAGCATAAGGGATTACTCAAATACATCATTTCAGGACTATGTAAAAGACAAGACACCTGTTCTAGGAATATGTCTTGGTATGGAAATGTTCTTTGAAAAAAGTGAAGAGGGAAAGGAAAAAGGACTTGCCGCACTTGAAGGCGAAGTTATACTATTACCAAACAAATTCAAAATTCCACACATGGGGTGGAACAATCTTAGGATAAAAAAATCAAGCCCGCTTTTAGAGGGAGTCAAAGATTCGTCTTGGGTTTATTTTGTTCACTCGTATAGAGTGAAGCCAAAAAACTCTGATGTCATAGTTGCTGACTCTGATTATGGAATAGAAGTCCCAGCAGTGATAAACAAAGGGAACCTATACGGAACCCAATTTCATCCAGAAAAATCTGGTAAAGTTGGCTCACTCATGATAAAAAATTTCCTACGAGAGTGCAAAAAGTGAAAATTATTCCTGCAATTGACCTAATGGACGGCCAAGTTGTAAGACTAGTGCAAGGAAAACCAGAAAACAAAACAGTCTATAGCAATAACCCACAAGAGATCGCAAAAAAATGGGAAAAGCAAGGAGCTGACATGCTTCACATAGTAGACCTCGACGCAACCTTGCAAAGAGGTACAAACTTTGAATTAATTCAGAAAATTGTCAAGGAAGTATCCATACCTGTACAGGTTGCGGGAGGTTTGAGAAACGAATCAATCATTAATAATGCACTAGACTTTGCCGATAGGATAGTTCTAGGTACATTGGCATTTAAACAAAAAGATATGGTCGTTGCGCTTGGAAAAAAATTTGGATATGACAAACTAGTGATATCCGCTGATCATAATAATGGTAAAATTCTAATCAATGGCTGGACACAAGGAACCGCAATAAAATTACTTGATGCGATTCAAGAGTTTTCTAATTATGGTTTCACTGAATTCTTGATCACAAATGTGTCTAGAGATGGTACACTGCAGGGACCAGATCTACAAAATCTTGCTACTTCATGCGCTCAAAATGTAAACGTAATTGCTAGCGGTGGAATGTCTAAACCGTCAGATGTTTCTGATGTTAAGCAATGTGGGGTATATGGAGTAATTCTTGGTAAGGCATTATACGAAGGAAAGATAACAATTGAAGAGGCAAAAAAACTGGCATGACACTAACAAAGAGAATCATACCATGTCTTGATGTAGCAAATGGCAGAGTAGTAAAAGGGCTTAATTTTGAATCAATAAAAGATGCGGGTGATCCGGTTCTTTTGGCGGAAAAATATGGCAACGAAGGTGCGGACGAACTAGTGTTTTTGGATATTACTGCGTCACAAGAACAAAGAGAAACAATTCGATCACTAGTGTCAAAAGTTGCACAGGTAATTGATATTCCATTTACTGTGGGAGGCGGTGTAAAAACACTCCAACATGCACGAGACATTCTTCTCTCAGGTGCGGACAAAGTTGCAATTAACACTGGCGCAGTAAAAAACCCGCAAATTCTGACCGAATTGATGGAACTTTTTGGAAAACAATGTGTCGTTGTGGCAATAGATGCAAAAAGAAACTATAACGTTTCAAAAGGAAAAAATGTTTTTTCTGACGGCTCAAAAAGCTTCTGGTTTGAAGTTTTCATTTATGGCGGAAAAAAAGAAACTGGCTTGGATGCAATAGACTGGGCAAAAAAGGCACAAGAACTTGGTGCAGGAGAAATCTTACTTACTAGCATAGACAAAGATGGAACAAAAGATGGCTATGATTTGATACTTACAAAAGCAATAGTTGAAGCAGTAAACATACCGGTAATTGCATCTGGCGGTTGTGGTGAGCCAAGCCACATGCTAGATGTTTTTAAAAATACCAATGTTGATGCTGCTTTGGCCGCATCAATATTTCACTATGAGACTCATTCCGTAGATAGGGTAAAGAAATTCCTCAAAGAAAATAGTATTGATGTACGATTATAAGGAAAAACCTTCTTCTTAAAACCATGAAAAAAACTATTGATGAGTTGGATTTTACAAAAGGTAATGGATTAATTCCGGTAATAGTACAAGATGTTAATACAAAAGAAGTGCTTACATTAGCATACGCAAACAAGGAATCGCTTTCACTGACACAAAAAACTCAAAACTCGTGGTTTTGGAGTAGGTCAAGAAACAAACTTTGGATGAAAGGAGAAGAATCAGGCAATGTACAAAAAGTCAAAGAAATTCTGGTTGACTGCGATTCAGATGCCATAGTGTATCTGGTAGAACCGACAGGACCTGCATGCCACACAGGCGAAAAAGTTTGCTTTCACAACAAACTAGTTTAACAAACTCTTTCAAAACCGCCTATTTCTGAAGGTAGTGTCTCATTTAGTACTCTGAACTTTAATGGTTGGTATTCTGTGTTTGTAAATATGACAATCCATTCTCCAATCAAGTCGTTGGTACTACAAATGTGGCGAGCGCTTGAGATTGCTGGTTCGAAGTATTTATTGAACCCTGGTTTTTGCGTACCGTCAAAAGGAATCGAAATATATTTTGTAGTCCCGTTTGGCAATACAAATACAGCATTACCGACATCGTTCGGAGTTAGGCCATCTACGACCATGAAAACATTCTCGCCGATTTTATACTCAAATTTGTTTATTGCAAACGGACCTGATCTATTCCAATTCTTGAACTCATTTTCTATCTTGGGAGTTGAAACATCTATTGGGCCAACAAAAATTATTGTGATTATGACTAGGATTATTACTGCAGCAATTATGCCAGCACCAATTATTCTCGCTTTCAACTTTTGGATTGGTCTAAAAATTAGGTAAAAACGTTTGTAGGTTCTTCATACTGGCAGTCTATTCATTATTAATCAACATTAAATTTTTAAACTCTAAAATTAAGTATTACTAAACTTGATATTAGGACATTTTAACTACAAAACTTACGCCGATTTTTTATGACAAAGACACACCTGCAATGCAGAGAATGTAAAAAAGAATACGACTCTACATTCCGATATGTCTGTGAGGAGTGTTTTGGACCGCTCGATGTAAAGTACGAGTTTTCTACTATTCAAAAAGACACTTTTTCTGGCAGGGAGCATACGTACTGGAGGTACTTTGAACTACTTCCGATCCAAGACAAGTCAAACATTGTGAGCATCGGTGCCGGTATGACTCCCCTAATCAAAGCAGAAAAACTTGGCCAAAAGCTCGGGCTGAACAAGATATACATAAAAAATGATTCTGTAAATCCTACATTCTCATTCAAAGACAGGCCTGCTGGAATTGCGGTATCTAAAGCAAAAGAGTTTGGACTGTCTGCAGTTGGCTGTGCCTCTACCGGAAATCTTGCATCCGCTACTGCAGCACATGCAGCAAAGGGCGGGTTTCCATGTTATGTGTTTGCACCAAGCGATATAGAGCATGCAAAAATAGCTCAAGCACTTGCATATGGTTCCAAATTCATTGCAGTTGATGGAACATATGATGACGCAAATAGGATTGCCGCACAGATTGGTGACAGCAAAGGCATTGGAATCGTAAATATCAACATGAGATCATATTACGTGGAAGGATCAAAAACACTAGCATATGAAGTAGCAGAACAGCTTGACTGGCAAGTACCTGATCAACTTATCGTTCCTGTGGGGAGTGGTGCAATGCTTAATGCCATCTGTAAAGGATTTGAAGAACTTCAAAGCGTTTCATTACTAAATAATGTATCAAACATGCACATGATAGCTGCTCAACCGCATGGTTGTGCACCGATTGTTGATGCATTCAAGAAGGGATCAAACGAAGTAATTCCGGTTGAAAATCCAGATACCATAGCAAAAAGCCTTGCGATAGGTGATCCCGGAGATGGACGCTATGTGCTAAAACGATTAAAACAATACAATGGCTATGCCGAAGAATCAAACAACAAGGAAATTCTAGATGCAATATTGCTTCTTGCACAGACAGAAGGAATATTCACCGAGCCTGCCGGTGGCGTGGCTGTTGCTACACTAAAGAAAATGATAGATGATGGAAAGATCGACAAAAACGATACTACTATTTGTTATGTGACCGGAAATGGCCTCAAGACAACAGAATCAATCATGGAAGTCTTGGCAAAACCAGAGGTTATGCCTGCTGATTTAGCAAAAATTTCTGCAGTGGTGGGATAATTGGCAAACATCACATTTACCATACCATCTGTCTTGAACAAAGGAGGGGGAGAAAAAAAACTCCAGATCATAGCAAACTCACTTTTAGAGTCTTTTAACAAAGCTTCAGAAAGTATGGGTGATGATTTCAAACGTAGAGTACTAAACGATGATGGCTCACCCCGTTCACTAATCAATATCTACGTTAATGGAAAAAACGCCCGATTCTCTGGCGGAATGAGTACTGAGCTAAAAGACGGTGATGAGATTTACATTCTGCCTGCAGTTGCGGGAGGCTCTGAGCTCTCTAGTAAAGATGTTGATAGGTACTCTAGGCAAATAATGCTGGAAGAAATCGGGTATCAGGGACAGCTAAAACTACGTGCCGCAAAAGTTTGCATAGTCGGGGTGGGTGGACTTGGAAATCCAATTGCAACCAGACTTGTTGCAATGGGTGTTGGAAAACTACGAATTATAGACAGAGATGTAATAGAATTATCGAATCTTCATAGGCAAACAATGTTTGATGAATCTGACGTTGGTCAAGTCAAAGTTGAAATTGCCGCAAAAAAACTCAAAAAATTAAATCCCGACGTGGAGATTGAATCTCTCCCAATATCGATAAATGATTATACAGCATTTGACGCTGTGGAGGGATGTGATGTCGTGATTGATGCGTTAGATAGCGTTAATGCTAGATATGCACTGAACAAGGCCTGTGTTGAAAAAAACATTCCATTTGTTACTGGTGCAGCTGTTGGTGTATCGGGTCAGGCGTTTACAATTTTACCTGGTAAGAGTGCGTGTTATTCATGCATGTTCCCAGCATTGGACGAGGACTCGATGCCAACATGCAGCATAGAAGGAGTTCACCCATCAATTCTTTCGATAGTTGGAGGAATTGAAGTAGCGGAAGCAGTGAAAATAATTCTCGGCAAAACTCCAAGTCTTTCAGACAAAATACTGCACATTGATCTTGAAAACTTGGATTTTGTTATGACAAAAACATTTAGAGCAGATGAGTGTTCTGTGTGTGGAAACGGCAAAGTAGAATCAACACCAAAACAAGAGCTCATAATTGAAGAACTATGTGGCAGAAACAGGGGAAAGCGAACATTCTCAATTACCCCTACACAAAAATTTGAAATTGACGTCGATAAAATTACGAATCTTGGTAAGGATTTGCAGTTTCGGGTAGAAAATCAGGGCGAATTGGGACTATCAATGAGGACAAATGATCTCTCTGTGAGCTTTATGAAAAGGGGGTCGGCTGTAATAGTTGGACCAAAAGACGAGGCCGACGCAGTTGTACTGTATAAGAAACTCGTAAGCCAAAAATAACACACATTCGAAATGATGAGCATCTCAATTGGTCATAATGATGTAAGAATTACAACATGAGATCAAAAAAATCGATCAGAACCAATCCGTGCCTGTAATTTATTCAAAAAATAGAGAAATTGTGGACAAATTGTCCATTAGTCTTATATAGTGATTTTCGAACAAAAAGTCAATAACATGAACAACGAGATAGGACGTAAATTAACTAGTCTTACATTAATGACAATTATGCTAGCTGCCGGCTTCTCTGCATTTGCTCCAAGCACAATGCCAGAAGCAGCAGCAGCAAATGCTAACTTGTTTGTATCGGCTGAGAACTCTCAATTCCAAAACTACATCGCTGGCCCAATGGTCACCGAAGTAGTAGTAATTGATAGTGATATCAAAGATACTGACAAAGCAAAAGGTGAGCCTGATGTTACTGTCAACGGCAACAAACTAAGAATGCTTCAAGCCTCTGACGGTAACTGGTATGGTTACTTCGCCGACAAAGCACAAGCACTAAGAGCAGACGCTATACAGTATGCTTCTGGTGTAGGTGGCAACGGAGAAGGATTAGACTTTGGTACATTTTGTTCTAGAACTACTGGATGGGCAACAATTTCCTTCACACAAACTGTAGGAGTTGCATTCCCATTCACAAATACAACTAGTGTTACAAACACTGGTACGAACACATTCGAGTGGAATGGTAACATCGATGCCGATGGATCCACAAGCTTGGATGCATTTACATGTGATGCGCCTGTTCCAGGCAGTCTCACAGTAAATAACACCGGAGTTCTAAGAGAAAATAAACAAGTCAACTTGGGTACTTCTACTGTTAAAGTTGGAAACATTGGTATCAACTCTACATCAATGACTGATGCAGCTTCTACCAGTCCAAAACAAGCAGTTATAGACTCAATTTGGCCATTCATCCAACTATACAACTTTAACCCAACAGGTAACGTTGTAATACAGTACAACAAAGGTGGCGGTGTACAATCGACCACATTAAAGTTTGATACTGTAGACCAGTTTGCAAAAGCTGATCTGGATAGAACATCATACCCATTAAACTCACAGGTACACGCAACAATTACTGACTTACAACTAAACATCGACCCAACAGATGAGGATTCGTGGACATTTGGTACCCTAGGTACTAACGCCACAACCTTCTATGGAATATTCAATGAAGATGGTGCATTATCAACTAGTACTTCAACTGACACATCAGTCGGTCTATCCAACGCATTAACTGGTAACTTGACCAAATTAATGTTCGAGGATAACGGAGTAATGAAAATAAACAGAAATGCACAATCTGCGTCAAAGAATGTATTGCAAATACAAGACAACGGTGACAGCATCCTGACTAGCGGTCCAAACGGCTTAGTTAAAGCCGGACTTGGAGGATCTATATCCGCCGCAAGTCAACCAGTCACAATTACCGAAAGCGGTCCAAACACCGGTATTTTCGGAACTTATGACGAGTCTGACACCTCAGTATTAGCAATTACTTCTGATGCTCCAAGAGGCAAATCTGCAACAATCGACTACAACCAAGCTTCAAAGAGCATCGTTGTAGGATTCGGATTTGCATCTGTTGATATCGCACCAATTGATGCAGAATGGAACTCTGGCGAAGAAATTCCAGTCTCAGTTACTGACTCTGATGCAAACAAAAACAGCAGAGTAGACGAAGATCTGGATCATAACCTCCCAGACGTATCATTAATTCCTGCATTACAAACTGGTGATCCTTTCACCCTTGGTGAAAGCGGTGTTGAGAGTTCGACAGTAACAAGCGTAATGTTCCTAAGCAACCTAACAGGAACCACCACTGGTGTACAACATGCATCAAGTGGTAGCTTCCTAAACGGTTTTGGCAGTAACGGCACATTGAGATGGGTTGACGGTGCATCAAGCACCTCAGCAACCGGTGCTGTAACAACTGTACAAAAATACAGTGAAAGAGCTTTGTTGAATCCAAACGCAACATCTTCAGTCACTGCAGTTGTAATTGACTTTGAAACTACCGGAGCAGAATTGTTAAAATCAATTACTGATCCACGAGCAGTATCTACTAGCGCTGGAAGCCGTTTCCACGGTTTCAACCTAGTGAATATTGATATCAGAGGTATTTCTCCATCAATTACAAACGCAACTGTCTACTTGCTAAACAATACCTCAACACGAGGAATATTGACTAGCGATACAACATCTGGACAAACAAATGATGATTTCAGTATTGCAACAGGAACAAAGTATGTCAAATTAGCAACTAATGTTGGTCCACAATCAATTTCATTACTTAATGGAACAAATCTACCAGCTGCTCAAGCCGCAAAGATAAATGAACTTGTCTTTGATGGTGTTGACAGTACTGATAGTATTGGATTGTTGATTAACTTTACACGAGTAACAATGGCACCAGGATCACTGTCAGGTAATCTAACCATGGCAGCTGACTTCTTCTCATATGGTTACATTGGCGATGGACTCACAAAAGAGAACAGAGTCAATAACCAAATCATAAGAGTTGAAGTAGAAGAAACTGGTGATAATACATCTATCTTTACAGGCACACTTGAATTCGTAATGCTCAATCAACTCAACATCCTTGACAGGACAACATACACCGGTCTAAGCACAGTTGCTGATGATCCATCGTTTGTTGTACATCAAGACTTAGATGACGAGGAAGCACCAAGAGTCAACTATAATGACCTTGGAGCCGATGGAGTTGTTACTCAAGTTGCAGATCAAGAAGATGCACCAACTCACTCTGGTGTTGTATCATTTGACAAGCCTACATACAAGAAAGCAGACACAGTATTAGTAACCTTGGAAGACCAAGATCTTAACACCGATGTCGATCTAATCGATATCTATACAGCAGTAAACAGTACCAGCCTTGGTACTGAAGACTCTGCACAAGATACAATCGGTGCGGCAAATCTTCCAACACTAACAAACGGTGATGCACTAGGTCGATTATTAGATATCACATTTGATGATGCCCGTTGGAAAGATACCAATAACGCATGCGCAACCTCACTAAGAGGTGAAGCAATCGATGTTGGTCTTACTGCAACCGGTTTCACATTAATTGAAACAGGTTCATCAACAGGCATCTTCACAGGTGACTTCCAGGTCCCAGGCAAAGTGTGTAACATATCATCTGGTCTAGCGACCACATCTGTTAACGCACAAGGTCTAGACATGGAAGTAAACTATGTTGACTTTAGAGATGCATCTGGACAGATAGTTGAAGTAGGTGATGGCGCAGGAATCAGAGCAAATACCGGTTCAATCAGTCTTGATAGAACTGTGTATCCAGTTCCATTCGGAAGCATTGATGACTTTGGCTCATCATCATCATCAACCCCATCTGGCAGATCAATCTTCCCAGTTCACTTAACTGGAATCACCGCAACCGGTACAGCTATCGCAGCAGCTGAGACATTGAGCGATGGACCTCTAACGATCCACGTTCAAGTAAATGATCCAGACTTCGATACATCAGCTACTGGTGAAGACAAGATTGCAGAAGGAACGTCAGCAGATGCTAACCGTGGTCCAGTTAAAGTCACTGTTTCAAGAGGCCAATCTAGTGTTGTACTTGCTTATGCAGGTTTAGGAACACCAAGAAATGGCGAAATTGACGTAGATGGCGATAACGCAACCACGACTAACATCAGAGATCTAGGTCCAATCACTGAAACCTCTCCAGCGAGTGGAATCTTTGAATTTGACTTGGATATCGCATATACTGATGGTCCATCAAGCGCAACTTGTCCAAATACTATACTGTGGGACTCACTAAACAACCCAAGTGCACGAGCTGGTATGGATTCACGATTTGATGAAGTAATCAGTGGTGACTACTGTATACTACAAGGTGACATTATCACCGTAGAGTATACTGATCCAGCCGATGCATCTGGTGATACTAACACTGTAACCGACTCAGCAACCTTCGATCTCAGAAACGGTGCATTACAATCTGACAAGTCTGTTTACATCATTGGTTCAGATATGATCTTAACCTTGATTGAACCAGACTTTGATCTTGATAATGACTTGGCAGAGACATATGATCTGGATCTCATTGAATGGGATTCAGATGCAGATACCCTTACAATGGGTAATCTGGGTGGCACTGCAAGTAACTTAGGCGCCTCATTCGATCCAGAACCATCTGACTTGAGAGAAACTGGTGATAGCACTGGTATATTCCAGACTGTCATCGAGATTCCTGAAACATTAGGTGGCGATAAATTGGAAAGAGGTGAAGAGATTGTATTAGAATTCACTGACTGGGGTCCATCTGGTTCTGACTATGTAGGCCAAGAAGATGAAGATATCAACTTGACAATCTTCACATCTAACTTTGGTGCTACAGTCGAGCTTGACCAAAAAGTGTACACATGGACTGACAAAGTATACATCACAGTAGTGGCACCTGATCAAAACTTTGATAGCAACTTGATCGATGAAATCGGAGAATCAACCTCTGATCCATTGAAAGTAGCTACCAGAGGATTCAATCGCGACAATTACAAACTTGTCGAGACTGGTACTGACACTGGTATCTTCACTGGCGAAGTAATCCTTACAGGATTTACTTCCCATGATGCTGACGGTGACGGAACCACAGGTGACGCACCTGGTACAACCAGTGGTAGCGGTCCAACAGATGGATTGCTATCTGCTGATGACGATGATGGTCTAACAGTATCCTATGAATTCTCAGAGGATGAAACTGTTGTAGGATCAGCATTGATCAGATGGAATATTGGCGAAGTCGCATGGCTTGAGGCAAGCTATCCAGCTAGCGGAACAGGAGTAGTAAGAGTCATTGATCCAGATATGAACCTAAACCCAGAAGCAGTTGACAACTTTGACACCGATGTCTGGTCTGATTCAGACGCAGGCGGTATTGACTTGACTGTAACTGAGACTAATGAGGCAACTGGAATATTCGAAGGTACTGTGTTCTTCACAACTACTGACGAATCATCCGGTCACAGACTCAGAGTCGCAGAAGGTGACACTGTCACAGCAGAATACCAAGACAATACACTACCGGATCCATACACAACTGCA
>CAYOBG010000013.1:0-15767 GCA_964402265.1 uncultured Candidatus Nitrosotenuis sp.
ATCGGCAGAAATCAACAGTGTCATTTTTGCTATTGGAAATGGGAAGCTTATCAGCACTATTTTGTCCCTTCTTGCTGCCAGATAGTTAATTGGGCCAAGATCATGATCCAGACCGCGTCTTAGCGAAATTTCAGATACAAACTTCATGAATCCGTGCAACCTTTTTTTGTCACTTTCCAGAGGAACAAGACCTTCCTTGAATCCTCCTGCAACCAATCTACCATATTCATCTAGGATTCCTGCAAAACGGATCTCTTTTTCCAGCGTCAGCCTTTTGCATTTTTCATCATATGTTGGATATCGAATTCTACTAGTAAGCAACATAATCAACCCCACAATGTCAGAGTTGATCTGACTCGGTCAATGGATCTGATTTTGGTTGTCACCACATCTTTTATGATGTGATCCGATGGGGCTTCCACTTTGGCAACAATGTCATACGCACCAAACACTCCATGCGATTCCTTGACCTTTTTTATTGACTTTAGCTCAGATAGAACATTTTCTTCCGACCCAAGATCACAGTTTATCAAAACATATGCGTATGACATCACATCACCTCATGGAATGTGCTTTTTGCAGTAGCACTTGAGATCAGCACATTCTTTTAGCGCGCTGAGATATTCACTCATTGGTTTTTTTTCTATTCCGCAGAAACATACTTCTGCTTCATCTCCACATTTGATACAGTAGCTCATGATGATGATACGTATCGAACATATATATGATAATTTACCAAAAAAACATTAATTCATTAATTATGACTTAATAAATTCAAACAAACATTAAGAATTAATCTGATTTAATTAACAAAATTAAATATCTGTAAGGTAATTTAATGACTAAACCAACACAACAAAAGAAAATCCATGAGCAGACTTTTGTTTTGTGGTGTGGTAATCATACCACAGAAGCTGACGCAATAGCCAATAACCTGTACACAATACTGGTTTGCCGGTAGAACATACTGTTTCTGCCCTAAGCAAATGGTGTTGCCCCCCGTCAGCTTCCGTCCTATCCCTAGTTCGCAGATATTAAATATGCAAAAGAAGGTCTGGATACAATGGTAGAGTCTTACGAGGATCCATTTGTTAGAATTTCCGCAATGATTGGGGGAGACGAATACCTCAAAGTTGCACGTGCTCTGCTAAAGGCTGAAGATGCAACAGATGAAGAAATTGCAAGCTCGACTGGCCTTAGAATCAACATGGTCCGCAAGGTACTCTATGACTTGTTTGGTAAGGCACTCATCACTGGAATTCGCGTAAAGGATGAACGAAAGGGGTGGTTTGTGTACAGATGGCGTTCTCGCAAGGATGAAGTTGAGAATTTTATCGAAAACCAGAAAAAGAAAATCTCAGAGCGACTCCAGCAAAGGCTTGACTATGAAAACTCGTCACAGTTTTATCATTGCGGAATGGAAGATTGTCCAAGAATAACATTTGAGACAGCGCTGGAACAATTCTTCAAGTGCCCAAGATGTGGTGGTGTAGTCAACCTAAAGAAAAACGACAAGCTCAAAAAAGCACTCGAATCAAAAATTACAGACATCAGAAATGATATGCGTCGTCAGCTATAATACAATACAATTTCATTGTCCTGATGTTTGATTTTATTCAAGTTTAGCCTCAATGATTTACTAATTTGGGAAAACCCGTCTCCCTCAACTAGGGTTTTTGCGTCCTTGCCGCCGACTAGATATGGAGCCACGGTTACTATAACCTCATCAACTAATCCCTGACGTACAAAATCCCAGTTTGTCGTGCCTCCTCCCTCAAGAAGTATTGTTTTGATGTTTTTCCCGTGAAGAAATTGCAGTAGTTTTTTCAGCTCGACTTGGATTTTGCCGGCAATTACCACGTCAACTGGGAATTTCCCAAGCATTGCCAAGTTTTTCTTTGGCGCCCTTTTTGATACCGCAATTATGGTTGGGACTATATGAGATGTCTGAATTATTCTAGAGCGTATCGGTATTTGGCATAAGGAATCCAAGATTATTCTTGTCGGATTTTTGCCCCTGGCATGTCGCACTGTTAGTATTGGATCGTCCTGTAGTACGGTGTTTTTCCCAACCAATATGGCATCAACTTGCGAGCGCAACCTATGAACCCGGATTTTGTCAGTCTTTGAAGAAAGGGCAGAGTCTCCGGTTTTTGTGGCTATTTTTCCATCAAGGGAGATTGCTGCACTCAGAATTATGCGTGGCCTATAGCTTGCCATGAATGATTTTGCCTCCAATCATTACTGCGGAAATTGCTGATTCTGATGCACGGTGTACTATACTTGCATACGGATTATGCATTGGTTCCAGGTCTAGTGCGTGCTTGTTAAGAAATATCCCGTCTGCTGCATATCCAGGCTCTATTGAGCCTATTTTTTTGCCAAGCAGGACACCGCCATTTACGGTTGCCATCTTGAGAATCTCTTTTGGGTTGATTCTTTTTTTGTGCAATCCCATGTGGACCTTCCAAAGATAGTCCATTTCACGAAACATGTCAGGCGAGTTTATCATTACATTATCAGTCCCAATTCCAACTGCACATCCAGCACGAGTCATTGCCTCAAAGTTTGGAATTCCTTCTGCAAGAGACGCATTTGCACGAGGACAGATTACTATTCCTCGGGTGCTTTTTGCCGCCTTTTTGAGATCTGGTACGCTTGCATGTGTCATGTGTATAAGAAAGTGCGGCTTTATCAAAAGGGCGCGCTCTGTTTCGGTTTTTTGCGTGATTCTTTTTGATATTGTCATGCTTTGTGTGGTTTCTGAGCTGTGAATTGCACGGATCTTTTTTGATTTGGAATAATGCTGAAGTATGGAATCACTGTTCTCATTTGGGCCGCTGATTCCTATTCCGTCAGAGATTTTCAGAACTGTTTGCAGTTGCTTTTTGAAATCATTAGAGAGAGGCAGATTTTTTTTGATTTGGTCTGAGTCTTGGTATGATTCTGTTCTGCCAAGTATGATTCCTCGAATCGGTACTTCTCGTAATGCTTTTTTTAGTAACAAGACTCCTTGCGGTCCGCCTTCTCTGAAATCAACAAATGTTGTGATTCCTTTTTGTATCATGGACTGACACGCATTTCTCATAAAGGCAACAAGATGTTCCGGTCTGGTTTGTCTGAGAACTCTCTGCTTTGCGCCAAGAACTGGGTGAATCTTGCTATCAACAGAGCCTGAAAGGGTGGCGTCTTTTGCAATGGAATCACCAATGTGAGTGTGCATGTTGATAAATCCAGGCACAAGTATCAAGCCTTTGCAGTCAATTGCCTTTGCTCCCTTTTGGCCTAGCTTGCCAAAGACAGCACCTGACACTTGCAGGTTAGCTGATTTTACATAGTCTAGGTTTTTGCCATAAAGGAGGCTGAGATTTTTTAAAAGCATGACAGCTCATAGATTTCCGGCTTTTCTTTGCCAGAGTTTCTAATCTCGCGTATTGTATCAAGGGACTTTGTTGCAAGCTTGACTGCCTCCCTTGCAGTTTTTGCAGTACCTATTCCGCAGTTAAAGGAGACATCAAACTCTTTTTTTGCAATTTCTAGGAATTCCTTTGCGTTTTGTTTTGAGTCACCAGATGTAACCACCATGAAATTATCGCCGCCCATAAAAAACGTCAATGCGTTTTTGGATAGGAAAAATTCCGACATTTTTGCATAGATGCCAAATATTATGGAAGAGATCTCATATGGCGATTTTACCTTGCGTCTTGAGGTGATGTTTTCCACATCAAAGTGCATTATTGTTACTCTTTGTTCTGCGATTCCATCCACAAATCCAAAGATGTTGTGTTCCTTGTCTAGAACTATTGGGGTTTTTTTGCCCTCGTATGCTTTCAGGTTGGCATCAAACGGGTTTTCCGCATAGCCAATAGACATTGAAAGCTTTAGCGTAGATACTTTTTCCAGCTTTTTCTGAATTTCAATGTGATCTGCAAGTGTCAGTCCGTTTGTTATTACAAAAAACTCGTCAAACCTATTTGAAAAGACAAGGCAGTTTTTCTCAGAGAACAATTTCTGGATTTCTCGATACAGGTGCGCCTGGAGCATTTGTAACTCGTGTTCCCTATCAGAGCCCAAAGTCAGAGTCCATGGACCGTATTCAGTTATCTTGACTATTGTCAACTGAATCATTGTATTCCCTCGAGTTCCTTTGCCAGCTTGGCTACTGCCTCTACTGCTCTTTCTGCCACAGGCCTAATTCTTGCATGGGCGTGTCGCTCTTGCATTCCAGGGCCGGATATCCCAAGGGATACTGGTTTTTTGTGTTTTAGCGAGAGTTCTGTGAGGGATTTAGCCGTAGAATGAGCGATTACTTCGTCGTGCTTTGTTTGCCCCTTTATGATACAGCCTAGCGTGACTACTGCGTCAACGTCCTTTTTTGAGAGTAGTGAATCGACAATAATCGGCATATCGTACGAGCCTGGAACCATACAAGAATACTTGATTGTTATTTTTAGTGCCTTTGCCCTTTCCTTGGCAATTTCCAGCATTCGGGATGTTATCTCCTCGTTAAATTCCGCAGTAACTATTGCAATGTTCAGATTAATGCACCCTTGAGAATTCTAGTAATTCCTTTCCATCAATGAACGGAATTGCATTTGCCTTTGCAAATCTTTGCGCCTTTTCCACTGTGAGTGCCGAATATGTTTCTGAATCCATCATCTCACAGATTGCAGTAACCGGGGTCAGCTCAGCTAGTCCTGCCAAATACACTGACATTTCAGTGTGTCCCTGCCTTTTTGTCAAAAGCCCATTTGAGGCCAAAAGCAATGGCACATGTCCAGGCGTTGCAAAAGAGGATGCAAAATCTTTTTTTGCGTCACTTGAGCCATACAGGCTTGCCATCTCTTTTATGGTAAGTGCCCTGTCTCTGTCAGTTATTCCGGTAAAGGTTTGTTTGTGGTTAATCGAAATTGAAAATGTTGGATGATCTCCATATGGAGCTGTTCCCATTATCATTTTTTTAGAGTCTTCGTCAATGTCCTCAGATCTGGATAGGATGTGATGCATGTATTGCAGGTTTAGTGATTTTGCAAAAGAGTCATTTATTGCCAAACAGATTAGGCCTCCTGCGTTTTGTCGCATCCGTGATATGTGCTCAGGCGTTACAAACTGGGCAGCTACTACCATGTCTACCTCGTTTTCTCTCTTTCCAGAATCATAAAGCAGGACAAATTCGCCGCGTTTTAGTGATGTTAGTGCTTCATCTAGTCCCATTATACTGAAATGGTTTTTGGAGCAATAATAAAGTTTACTAAAAAATTAGTAATTACCACTATTTTGGTAGAAAATCATTCCTGTTTTAGGAGATATTTTCCCAAAATGTCGGTTTCAATATTAATCTTGTCGCCAACCTTTCTTGTTGAAAAATTAGTGACCTCAACAGTATGTGGAATAAGACACACTGATGCCAGATTTTTTTTCACATCGACTACAGTAAGGCTGATTCCGTCTATTGCGATCGATCCTTTCTGCACTACAAATCTTGCTAAGCTTTTTGGAATTTCAACCCAGATTTGGATCTCTTTGGGTTTTTTTTCTATTTTTTTTATCACACCAACACCATCAACGTGGCCCAGCACAAAGTGGCCCTCCAGCCTTTCGCCAACCTTAAGACTTCGCTCAATGTTTACTATTCCGCCGATCTTGAGATTTCCAAGATCAGTCTTCTTTGTGGTCTCTTCAATCATTTCAAAATTGCATTTTGATTTGTCAATCCCAGTCACGGTAAGACAGACACCATTTAGCGCAACGCTTTGCCCAAGCTTGAGCCCCTTTGAGTTTTTGCCAAGGTCTACTGTCATTTTGATTGCGCTTCGCCTTTTGGTGTTTTTGGCAATGTCTAGAATTTTGCCGGTTCCTTCAACTATTCCCGTGAACAATGCCTGTGTTGATATCAACACACTATAAAACGATTAAGTTGGAACAAGCCTTAAAAATAAAACCAAATCAGTTTGTCTGTGGATACATTTGAGGCAATAGAAAAACGCCGAGCAGTAAAACACTTTGATCCAAACCACACCATCACACAAGATGAATTAGACAGAATTCTTTCTGCTGCAATTCTTTCACCTACATCATTTAACATACAGAACTGGAGATTCGTAGTAATTACAAACAAGGATTTGAAGACAAAAATGCGCCAAGCATCATGGAATCAGGCTCAGGTAACTGATGCATCAGCCGTATTGATTTTATGTGCAGATCTTCTTGCTTGGAAAAAAGATCCTGCAAGATACTGGAAGGATGCACCAAAAGAGGTTCAGGATTATTTGGTTCCAATGATTGTAAAATCGTACGAAGGTCAAGACCAGCTTCAGAGAGACGAGGCAATTAGGTCCTGCGGAATGGCGGCCCAGACAATAATGCTCGTATCAAAATCAATTGGGTATGATTCCTGTCCAATGATCGGCTTTGACCCAGGACAAGTAGCAGAGCTCATCAATCTACCACACGACCACATAATTGGCATGATGATTACAATCGGCAAGGCACTAAAGCCGGCTCAGCCAAGGGGAGGTCAGCTTCCACTGAATCAAGTAGTGGTAAAGGATCATTTCTGATTTTTTTTACGAATATTTTTACGCACCAAAACCCGATCACCACATTATGGTATCGACTCAGATAATGGAGAAAATCCTCTTTGGCGTTGCAAAACAATGGATTGCCGGAAATACGATAACTGATGCACTAGATGCTGCGCAAAACTCTTACAAAAAGGGGATGAGTGTCATAATAAACAAGTTAGGCGAGTACCACACCTCAAAGCAGTTAATCGATACTACAATTTCTGAATACAAAACCATAATGTCCTCATTTAGAAGATGGAAGGTAAACGGCGGAATCTCGGTTAAGCCAACCCAGATTGGATTAATGAAGAGCAAAAAAGAGTGCCTTTCCAATTTAGAAACTTTGATTCGTGCTGCATCCCAGTCCCAGACATTTGTATGGGTTGACATGGAATCCTCGGATCACACAGATGAAACAATTCAGATTTATCAAAACCTTCTTTCAAGATATGAAAGAGTGGGCATTGCACTGCAGGCAAACCTCACAAGAAGTAAAAACGACATGACAGACTTGCTCTCAGTTGGAGGCAAGATACGCCTAGTGAAAGGAGCGTACCGAGAAAGCACTCAGATAGCATACAAGTCAAAGCAAAAAGTGGATCAGAACTATCTAAAATTGATGCAGCTTCTTTTTGAGAAAGGCAATGAGTTTGGAATTGCAACGCACGATTCTGTAATGGTAAATGCCGCAATGGAACTATCAAGGAAACATGAAAAAAAATTCGAGTTTCAAATGCTCAGAGGCATTCGAGACGAGCTAAAACCAGATCTTATCAAAAAAGGATTCTCACTATCAGAATACATCCCATATGGAACAAACTGGCTCCCATATTCAGTGCGGCGACTAAAGGAGAGAAAGCGCAACATCCTGCTTTTGGGCAGCTCATTTATTGCGCACCACAAAATTTGAGTTCGTAGAAATTCTACCCGAACGTTATATACGAAAATCGCATCATTTACTCCAATGAAGACAACAGGAATCGTCTTGATTCTACTTGTTGCAACGCTGGCACTACCATTGGGGAATTCTTTTGCAGTGCCAGTGTCTGAGCCACCAACAAACCTAGTTGCCCAGGCAGTCTCAGCCACGCAGATAAACTTGAGCTGGACTGCACCAGTCAATTCCACTCAAAATGAGGTAAATGGCTACAAAATTGAGCAAGATATAAGCTGCGATGGAACATTTGCAGTGCTTGCCTCAAACCACACATCAACTACATTCACCAACACAGGCCTCAATTCTGGCACATGTTATGCATATCGAGTTTCTGCATTAAATTCAGCAGGAGTTAGCGCTCCATCAAATGTTGATTTTGATGTCACCCATGTAACATCAGCTGCGCCAACAGGACTGAACATTACCGCATCATCGACATCACTCAAACTTGCCTGGAATGCACCTACCGATGACGGCGGTGCAAGCATTTCTGGCTATCAAATCCAAAGAAACGGCACCATACTAGTATCTAATACTGGAAACAACAAAACAACATACACTGATACTGGACTCAAACCACTAATCACACAGACCTACAGGGTTGCTGCATGGAATAGCGCAGGCCTTGGAGCATTTTCAGCAAACGTTACTGCCAAGACCCTAAACAAAACCGGAACAATTGACAGAGACAATCTAGGACAGGCAGTGTCTGATTTCGTACACAAAAGAAATGAGCTCTTCAAGCAGCAGCGCGAAGAGACACTAAAGATCATCAGGGAATGCAACAGCAAGGCAATGAATGCTACTAGTACCCAGCGAAAACAGATCCTAGAAGACTGCCGTGAAATGATGCACGATCTAAAAGAAAAGTACAAGGAGGCAAGAAAGCAGTTCAACGAAGACTTCAAGACATTCAGAAAAGACACTAAAGAACTACTAAAAGCGCAAAAAGCAATCATCGAAAAAAGAGACGTCAAAGAAATCAAACGTGAGTTCAAAGACTTTGAAAAAGACGCCAAAAAAGAGGCAAAAGAACTCAAACGCGATGTAAAGGAACTCAGAAAAGACATCAAAAAAGAGCAGAAAAACCTCAAAAAAGAAAACAAAAAGAATCACGATGATGAAGAAGACGACTAGCTTTTCGCTCTCAAATCTTTTTTATTCATAAAAAATCAACAACTTAGCTTATCACTTACCAAACCAGCTGATAAAGTTCTATCAGTATGATTCCATACAATACAATCATGAAGACAAGTCATTGGGACCATCAAATTCAAGCCCCATTCAAGCGAGTCATTGCCTGGGATGTACTGTTTTTTGTTCTAGGCATTGGCGTAGGCGCCGGAATCGGCGCATTCCTAGCAACAGCCTAGGAATTTTTTTCTTTTTTACTCTTTTAGTTTGCTTTCCTGAAATATTTCGGATTCGTACCAGTTGTACCTGAAATAATCAAGACACCATTCATGGAACATCGAGTCTGTGCTGTAAAATACTTCGGTAAGGTCTGCCTCACCCTCTATGTTTGGAAAGGAAACGCTTGCTTCTTTTTCGTTTATCACAATCAAGGTTTGAATTGTCTTTCTCATTTTTCTCTCGATTAGACCTCGCTCGATGAGCTTGTCAAAGTTGAGCTTTTGCAAGAGTTTCTTTCTTCCCTTTGGAACCACAGCCGACTCTGATAGTATGTAGTTGAACTTGACTCCTTTCTCGATTCTTTTTACCTTTGGCTCTATGATATCTAGCGGAATTTCTGTCAAGAGTTCGTAAATGTACTCGTTTGCGTTTTTGTATATTGACTTCCACTGCTCTAGGACCTTTGATACTCCTATGATATGAGAATAGTTTGCAAGCTGGCCAATTCTCATTATGAATTTTGGTGGAATGTCGCCAAAGTTATGATCCTCAAAATATTTTCTGTTCCTTGAGAGAAAAATTATTGACGGGGTTTGAGAGCATATTGTTTTTCCATATGTTGTAAGGGAATAATATCCATCCATGTTTTTTACTATAAATCCGCCATCCTCCAGTCTTGCAAAGTTTCTGTGTACTTCTTGGACTGTGGCTCCAAGCTCCTTTGCCATGTTTGTAACCTTGGATTTTTTTTCCAATAATCGAAATATGATTTGCAGTCTTTGCTGGCTTGATAACTCTAGAAAGTTGTTTGCTGCTTCCTCGTATGGGTCAACCATTATACCAAAACTAGGCACAAGTTGGTAAAAAATGATGAGATTTTTTGGAAACATCCGATAGTGATTTGTACTGGAAAAAGCAATCTTGCTTGTGACTGAATTCTCCAGGGTTGAGGCATCATACATAGCAAAGGACGGCTGTAGAATAGTTTGGAGAGGAATTGATGAGGACGATCAGGATGTCGTGGTTCTTGGAAAAGACGAGCTGAATAATCTCACCGAAATACTTGCCAAAGACTCTACGGGAAAAGTTGAGCTAGAAGACGAGTTCAGTACAATTTTGATTAATACCGATACTACACAATTTCGATTAAAGGAAGGAAAAACACTTGAGGTCAACACAACAGTTCTTACAAAGAGCATTTTGGAATACAAAAAAATTCCACACGCACCAAAACCAATCAAGGTTTACCCAAAGGAATTCCTACCGTCAATCCAGATAGAAAAAGAAGACACTGCAAACAAGCAGCTCAATGCAGTACTTGTTGCTAAAAACAAAAAAACCGTATCAGAAAGTGATCTTTTCCGGGTCATGTCAACTAGAAGATCAACTAGGAATTTTGACACGGCAAGATTAGTAGAGCAGTGGAAGATTGACAAAATTTTGGCAGCTGCCGACACTGCTCCGACTGCCGGAAACTTTCAAGGGTTTGAGGTTTTTTTGGTAAGAAACAAGGAAGTAAAAAAACGCCTAGTCGAGGCGGCAAATAACCAGCCATACGTGAATGCCCCAGTAGTCCTAGTCTTTTGCATGGACCAGTCCAGAGTTAAAATGAACTTTAGGCCGGAAATATTGGCAAAATTTTCCCTCCAAGATGCAACATTAGCTGCTGCATATTCTCAGCTTGCGGCCTCTGCGTTGGGCTTGAGCACAATCTGGATTGGGATGATAAGCGAGGAAAAGGTAAAGCAGATCATAGGCACTGAGCTAAAGCCATCATCCATTCTTTGTATAGGCTATCCGCAAAAAAGCCGCCCTCCTAAATCAAGGCGAAAACTAAAAGATTTGGTAAGGACCATAGAGTGAGTTGACGATTAAATTTTTGAAGTGCTTGCTGGTCTTGTATGCCTTTTTGGGCTTGTTTTTCGGGCTGGTTTTGGCAGGAGAGACACAGGAGGCAGATGCTGCCAAGGCAAAGTCAAAGACATGGAAATATGGATACAAGACAAAGGGGATTGTTTGTGGAGACAAGCTTTGCTCTGAAAAATATGGTAAAAAAATACAATGAATCAGAAAATCACAGTAAACCCACTTGACGTGTTATTGTGGAACGGCAGACATTCCGGAAAAGACATCATTAACATCTACACCAAGTTTTCTCCGCTGATGCAGATTGGTGCTGACACAAAGATGCTCAACTTTGGCCTGTGGAGAAATTCTGTCATTTTGCCAGACGCACAAAAGGAAATGTCGGAATATGTTGCAGATTTTGGAGGATTCGATTTAGCTAGCAGGATTTTAGATGTTGGTAGTGGGTTTTGCGTTCCTGCTACAATTTGGAAGGAGAGATTCCCTCATTTGGACATTTATTGCATGGATCTGAATTTCTCAGAGCTAAACAACGGCAATAACCATGTCATCACCCAGATAAACTCGTCATCAAATAACATTCCATTTGGGGACAAGTCATTTGATAGAATAATAGCACTAGAATCTGCGCAACACTTTGTTCCGCTGGAAAAATTCTTTGAGGAATCAAAAAGAACACTCGCAGACGATGGCAAGCTAATTCTGGCAATACCTGTAACTGAGAATTCACCTGCAGTAACTCTAAAGCTTGGAATACTAAACATCACATGGCTTTCAAAAAAATACACAAAAAACCATGTCCTAGATGTGATAAAAAATGCAGGATTTAGCCTCAAAAACGAGGAATCCATTGGTACATTGGTGTATGAACCATTTGCAGACTATTACATGCAAAACAGGGAAAAGCTAAGACAAAAGCTAGTCGCAACCTATTCTGCAAGCCTTGAGGGCATGATCTTCAAGTCCATGAAAAAAATGAAGTCACTCTCAAAACAAAAGGTAATTGATTATTTGCTGCTGGAATTAGAAAAAGACTAGCGAATAATTTTTTGTGCAAACTTTGTGCCAAATGCACCCACGATTGCGCCTGTTACAATCAAAAATGGTGCAATTACTGGCGTCATCTCAAAGTAGATTTGCGATGTAAGGCTTGGCCACATTAGCTTGTCTTGGAGGATTTCATTGTATGTGTATGTTATCAGTGGATAATACATGAAGTAAAATGTGCATCCAAAGATGGCACCTGCAACCATCATCATTTTTGTGCTTTTGGCTTTTGATAATATGTAATCCCCAAGTATTATTGGAATGAGATTAGTCCAGTAGAACGGGATTGTTGGAATCAAAGTATGGTTTGGGATAACGGCACTAAATGTCATTATACCAAGATATGATGCACCAACTATTGATGCGACTCCAAACCTGTTTTTTGCCAAAATCGATGAACTAATCAAAATAACAGATATCAAAAACGGATATGCGATTGAGGCAAATCCCGCAGCAAAGACAGGATGCGGGTTGTAATCAAAATAATCTGTTTTTGAGAATGGTAATGAAAACGAATAGAACAGGCCAGTAACTGAAAACCAGACTGGAATCAGCGATGTTACTATCATGAATCTGCCGAGCTTGTCAGATTCTCGAACAAAGATTCGCGTGTTGATTAGGGCGCCAATGGCAGCTAGTCCCATGCCTGAAATAAGCACCAAATGAGGTGGGCTGAGTAAACCGTCAAGCCCAAATGCAGAATGCCAGATGAAATCTATAGGACCTGCTCCAAGTAACAAACCAATACCAATACCTGCAATTTTGACGCCATTTCGAAACTTTGTTGGCATGCCAGTCTTTTTCCAGCTTACAAAAAGCAGGATAAATCCAAGCAATGCAATTCCAACCCCAGAATACAGCATTGCGTGAGGCGGTGCAAAAAATGTCTCTGGCTTGTTTAGAATGTGGTTTGTGATATCCCAGCTTCCGCCAGCGGTCACCAAAATTATTCCAAGACTAATCACAATGTTTCCGATTTGGAACAGTTTGGAGTAATCAAGTGATTTGTCAGATTCTAGTTGGCGCTTCATGGTGTGACCTCGATATCATATTGCTCTACAAACTCATTTTGATGGTCTAATATTCCACTGGCTGGAAAGTGTGATTGCTCATTTACGTGTGGCATTGCAACTGTTTTTGCGTATATGGTGTAAGTTCCAATCTGATCTGGCGTGATTTGTAGGGTCATTGAATATGATTGATCAGTCTTTGATGGCCTGCTGTATGCTTCCAAGAATGGGTACTTTGACTGGACCAGAGTTTTTCCACCAGTATAGTCAGAGCCGATTTCTTTTCCTTGTAGGAATAATTTTGGCGATTGTAAAAAGTCGCAAGAGACAACTTTGATGTTGTCTAGATTTTCATTTTGTGGAAATTCTACAGATACAGTTTGTAGGTCCGCATCAGAGCCTTGGTTTGATGCAGATATTATAATATCAAATGATTCCCCTAGTGAGATTTTTTGTGCTGAAAGTTGTGCCTCAAGTGTTGGTTGCGGTATGTCAATCTGGGTGTCTTGGTATGCATCTGGAAATATAATCACAACAAGCACAAAATAAACAGCCATTACGCATGCGGAAATTGGGTAGATTTTTTTCAATTTTATTCTATTTCTTTGCCAGTTCTAAAAGTGCCTTTGCCTGCTTGTAGTGGACCTCATCAATCATTTTGCCATCAACTACAGTAGCTCCTTTTCCTTTCTTTGTAGATTCTACATATACATCACAGACTTTTTTTGCCCATTCCAGTTCTGATTTGTTTGGTGCAAATAGATCATGTGTTGGTGTGATTTGGTCCGGATGAATTATTGATTTTCCAGAATAGCCAAGATTTTTTCCAATCATACAGTCCTGTCTTAGGCCATCCACATCCTTGAGGTCCTGCCATATTGCATCAATTGCCAAAACACCTGCAGCTTTAGCATCAAGTGGAATTTTTGCTCGTGCATATTTTGCGCCTTCTGATTGTTTTGTATATTCAATTCCCATGTCATTTAACAGATCAAACACGCCAAAGACTACTGCTGGAATTCTTTTGCTGCTTGACGCAATATCATATGTGTTGACCACACCCTTTGCGGATTCTATAGATGGAATGATAAAGAGAGGTTTTAGCTTTCTTTTTTTCTCAAGGGCAGAGATGATTTTTTTAATTTTGTCCAGTTCTTTTGAGTTGTTCACCTTTGGTATGACAATTCCATCCAGGCCTTTTTGGATTACCTCAGCTAGATCATCTGGAATTTTGCCAGAGACAGGCGAGTTGGTTCTAACATAAATGTCTGATACATATGATGAGCGAGACTTGAGTGCTTCTCGGATTAGCTTTCGTGCATTTTTCTTCTCAGAATCAGGCACAGAGTCCTCCAGATCAAAGCAAACAATATCGGCCTGAATGGTTTTTGCTTTTTCTAAAAAGCGCGGATTGTTCCCTGGCACAAACAAAAGGCTACGAAAAAGCCTCGTCAAGAATTTAGGCGCCTTCTGGCTTTAGCAGGATTTTGCCAAAGAGGCCTTTTCCTGTCAACATCTTTGTGTGAGCTTCTGCTGCTTGCTCAAAGGAGTATTTCGAGTCGATGACTGCCTTGATTTTTCCTCTGCCCATCCAGTAGAATCCATCTTCTAGTTCTGCTCTTGTTCCCTGTGTTGAGCCCAGGATGTTTGTTCCCTTGAAGAAGACGTGTCTGAGGTCTGTCTTTGCGTCATATCCGGTTGTTGCTCCACAGGAGACCAGTGTTGCACCGTATTTGAGTAAGGTGAGCTGTTGGTTCCAGTGAGTCTGGCCAATGTGATCAAATGATACATCGATTCCAGGAACACCGCCGGTTGATTTTGCAATTTCTTTTGTAATCTTGAATACTTCTTTGCTCCAGTCTTCCTTTCTATGATCTACTGCATAGTCTGCTCCAAGCTGTGTGCATTTGTCTAGCTTGTCACCAGATGCAGTAGCAATAACTGTGCATCCGTATAATTTTGCGATTTGAATTCCAAATGATCCAACTCCAGAACCTCCTCCCATAATCAGCACTATTTGGCCTGGTTTGATTTTGGCTCTGCCAACTAGCATGTGCCAAGATGTCAGCAGTGTCATTGAAGCAGCTGCTGCCTCATCAAATGTTACATTGTCTGGAATCTTTACAACATTGACTTCTGGGAGGTGTGTGATTTCAGAAAAAGCTCCCCAAGTTGGGCCTGTCTGGAATCCCCAGATGGTTCTCTTGGTGC
The DNA here is from genome assembly GCA_964402265.1 of uncultured Candidatus Nitrosotenuis sp. GTDB lineage: Archaea > Thermoproteota > Nitrososphaeria > Nitrososphaerales > Nitrosopumilaceae > Nitrosotenuis. The sequence continues at coordinate 14,991 of CAYOBG010000013.1, forward strand.
AGTCATATTCTCGTCCGTCGGTGCATGCTTTGCATACCCTACATGACATGTTAGAGTGTGATGCTACTCTGTCGCCCACTTTTACTGTGGTTACGTCTTCGCCTACTGCTATTACCTCGCCTGCGGCATCAGAGCCTGAAATGTGTGGTAATTGAACTGGGATTGGATTGCCTCTCATTCCCCAAATATCATTATAGTTTAGAGCAGCTGCCTTTACCTTGAAAACAACCTCGTTTGGTTTTGGTTTTGGATCTGCTACTTCTTTTACTTTGAGAATCTTTGCAAAATTATCGTCTGGTGCATATTCTTCATAGACTACGCCCTTCATGGTTTTGTTTCTTGTATGCCCCTAATTATATTTTGTTTGGGGTTTATCGTCGCTCTATTTTGAAATCGCGTTTTGGTTGTTGTACAGATAGAAGGATTTGTTTTAGCTGGTCGTCTGTAATCTGGGATCGAAGTTTTCCCTGTGATGCCATGCCAATGAGATAATTCTCAACTAGTCCTGCCAAGTCCGGCTTGACCATTCTTACATTGTTTAATCGCAGTCTCGCTTCAGGTGAGAGAAGCTGCTTTAGTATCATTTCTTTTTGTGCCGAAAGTTCAGCTTCGTTTGGAGGATTTTGTTCGTCGCGTTCATAGCTCATAGTGAATCACTATGAATAGATTTTGAGAATTGGGTTTTGCACTGCAAGCTCATCTAAAATGTCAGATGCTAATCTGTCTAGCTTTTTCATTCCTTGGTGAGTAACCACTCTTCCTTTTCCTTGCACTTTT
>CAYOBG010000013.1:15777-21206 GCA_964402265.1 uncultured Candidatus Nitrosotenuis sp.
CCTAGTTTTTCAAGCTCCTGTATTGCGTTTCTGATTACGGCTCCGCCTGCATCTCTGTGGTGTGAGAATGCATATCCTACTGCTTTTGATCCACCATAATCGATTCTAAGATCGTTTACGCCGATTGGACCGTGTAAGTAGATTTTTCTAAATACTGATGCACATCGTTTGTACCACCATTCCCTGTCTTGTGGAGGGCGTACTGCGTGTGAGCCTGTTTTTACGTATGAAGCCCAGTCTGGCTTGCCGATATTCTCAGACTTGAGCATATCTGCTAGTCTTGATATCAGAATGTCTGCTGGTACGTCGTAGGCCTTTGCCATGTGAAAGACAAACTTGCAAATCGTCTTATATTCATTTAGGTCTGGAAATGACTTTACGGTAGGTATGATTGCAAAACTGACACGTTATTCTGATTGATTTTAGGGTAGATCTGCCAATTCTGACCCGAGAATTGACTCCGGGCGGGATAAAGCACTTGCATTTCTTGCAAAACTGCATTCTAATCTCATAGGGGAGCTTGACTTTGTATTTGGTACTGATTCTTTTGGCAAGACCTGCCTGCCTTTGAGCAAGGTCTGGATCTTGTCTTGCATTGGATTGGGCCTCCCTCATCAGAATCTGGATTCTCTCAAATGCAATTTGCTTTGTGTCGTGCCGCATTGTGTATGATGATGAAATTGTCTTTAAAAAATCGATCATACTCTTAATATGACTCCAAGGGGCCTCACCTAAAATCAAGCAAAAATGCAAACCAAAACTCTCAAGATAAATCCAAAAAATCCTCAAATTTCAAAAATTAGACAGGTTGCCAAGATAATCAAGTCAGGTGGATTGGTTGCATTTCCAACTGAAACAGTGTACGGCCTTGGAGCAAATGCACTAGATGCAAAATCAGTAAAAAAGATCTTTGTGGCAAAGGGCAGACCATCTGATAATCCGCTAATAATTCACATTGCAGATATGGCAGACATTGGTATGCTGGCTGATCACATTCCAGGTATAGCGTATGATTTGATGGACAGGTTTTGGCCGGGACCGCTCACACTAGTATTAAAAAAATCAAAAATTGTTCCAAGAATTGTCACTGGCGGCCTAGATACCGTAGCAATCAGGATGCCAAAGAACAAGATTGCAGAAGCTTTGATTAAAGAGTCTGGCGTTCCAATTGCAGCGCCGTCTGCAAATGTTGCCGGAAGGCCCAGTCCTACCACATCAAAACATGTTGCAGATGATCTATTAGATAAAATAAGTATGATAATTGATGGCGGCAAGACCAAAATTGGAATAGAGTCAACTGTAATTGATCTTTCCAGAAAGACCCCGATGTTGCTACGGCCTGGCGGTGTGACACTGGAACAGTTGCAAAAAGTTCTTGGCAAAATCGCAATTCATCCAGTCATTTACGGCAAGAAAACAAAATCTACTCATCGCTCACCTGGAATGAAGTACAGGCATTATTCCCCAAAGGCAAAGATAATTCTCATAGAGGAGCCAAAGGCCGATGGAAAAATTTTGCAGATGCTTGGATTTTACAAAAAACAAGGACTTCGTGTGGGCGTTCTAGGCTCTAGTGTAAAGTCAGACTTGACCATAACATATCATAATCAAGAGAAAATGGCTGCCAATCTGTTCAAGTCATTTAGGGAGTTTGACGCAAAGAAAATCGACATTGTCCTGGCTCGTGGAATAGACAGAAAGGGGTTGGGTCTAGGAATAATGAACAGGCTTGAAAAAGCCGCCTACAAGAAAATCAATATTTGAGATCATATGTGATTTTTAATAAATCTCATAATATCTTAGAAACAGCATAACTATGGAAGAATCAGATTCGGAATGGAAGATATCAGAAACTGAGCTATTCAAAGGTAGCATTCTAGCCTTAAAAAATACAGATAGATTGATTCATGATGCAAGTGTATCTTTTGACGGTAGAAGATATTCAATTACACTAACATTGGCAGTGTTAGCTTTAGAAGAATTTGGGAAACATCTGATGTTATTTGAAGCGATAAAGAAAAAACGAATGATTAATGAAAAAATTTGGAAAAATGAATTTTCTCATCATGAAACAAAATTAAAAGCCATTCCTAGAATATTGGGGGATTTTTCAAGTCATAAAAACGATGAAGAGGTATTACGTACAAATGAGAAACTTAAAGCCTTGTTAGTTAGTTTAAAAAATGAAAAACTAGATGCGATCTATCTGGATTGGGATAATGAGAAGCACGTATGGAATAATTATGATGATCTACCTGATGAGATGAGAAAGGAAAAAGCAAGTAAAACATTGGAATTAGCAAAAAGATTTCTCAAGATATACATAGAAAAAAGAGGAGACATTCCTTTTACCACAATAGAAGAAAAAATGCAATTATTACAAGATAAGAAAATTCATGCATTCTGCGAAGAGTGTGTTATACCATTAATAACAATGGATGAAGTATTAGCACACAATGTGATAGGTCCAAAACATATTCTTACGTGGTATACAAATAGTTAGAAAATATACAGATCATTCCAATCTCATTGTTTTCGATTTAATGATTCGATTCTGCCCTTGTACTTTTCCTTGTACGTTGCTCTACATGTAGTGCAGCAGAAAAATCTCTCAAAATCAGCTATTTTCAGTGGTTGTGGTTTGCCAGAGATTGGGCCATTGCACAGATCACAAGTCATGTTCAGAATCATGTTTTTTGTGATTTTGACGGGTCTAGGTTTTGTCTTGATGTCCAGCTGTTTTTCAGCCTTTTCCTCCAACATACCATGATCTATTATTGGTGAGACTGACTTTATGAGGCCCACATTGACTAGTCTCTCATATCTTGCCTGAACGGTTGGCGTGCTAACTTTGATCTCCCGAGAAATCTGTCTAAATGACTTGCGCCCATCCTTCATCAATGACTGTATTATTGCAACATCAATATCGTCCAGCTGATACGGCATGATATCAAAAAAGGAAAAATAGGATATTAGCTTTCTAATGTTGCCCTTAGCATCCAAGCAGTCTTTTCATGCTTTTCCATTAGCTGCGTTAGAAAGTCTTCTGTTCCAGTGTCATCCACATCATCACAGACTTCAATGTCTTTTCTGAGATTTCGAATAACTGCTTCATGGTCTGCCAAAAGGTTTGCAATCATTACTTTGGCAGATGGGTATTTTCCTGGATGCTCCTTTAGTGTTGAGGCTTTAATGAACTCGTTTAGTGTTGCTGGTGATTTTTCACCCAAAGCTCGTATTCTTTCCGCAACTGCGTCAATGTCTTCATCTATTGCGGAATATTGCTCTTCGAAGAGCTTGTGGTATTGGCTAAAGTCCTCACCTGTGACGTTCCAGTGGTAGTTCCTTGTTTTGGTATACAGAACGTATTGGTCTGCAATTATTCCTCCTAGCACGTCAATTACCTTTTGGCGTACATTTGGGGCAAGCCCAATGTTTGCTTTGTCCATGGGTGTATTTTCACTCCAAGATATACAATGTTTATGACGATTACCAGAATCAAGAGACTCCCCCCTCAAAGATAAACAAAATATCATGTGTAGCAAAGTAATTTTGACTCAAACCCAGAATAACGGATCTCCAAAACTAGATTCGGGATTTGTCAGCTGGAATTGAACTCATCGGAGATTTAGGGTATTTACTGCTCTTTTCGGCAGCGGTAGGAATTATAGCATATATCTTGAGACAGCCCCTAGTTCTTGGGTTTTTAGTGGCCGGAATACTGATTGGGCCATTTGGACCATTGAATCTAATCAAAGATGTTACCATGCTCAATAATTTCTCAGACATTGCCATTGTGCTTTTGCTGTTTGGTGTTGGCCTAACATTTCCGGTATCACAGCTCAGGGCGATTGGAAAGGTCGGTGGAGTAATTGCAGTAATTGAAGTATTTGTGATGCTTGGAATTGGATTTGGAGTAGCTGCTCTCTTTGGATGGTCAACTACTGATGCGATGTTTTTGGCAGCAGCCTTGTCCATTAGCTCAACTGCCATCATAGTCAAGGTATTAGAGGAAATGAACGTAATAGAAGAGCCGTCGTCTCTTCTAATAATCGGAGTTTTAATAATAGAAGACTTGATTGCGGCAATTTTGATCTCAACTCTTCATTCATCAGTTCTCTCTGGTGCATTTAGCTTTGATGAAACATTATGGAAGATTGGAGAGATTGGCGCATTCATTGGAGGTACGGTCATTTTGGGATCATTTGGAATGCCGAAAATATTTTCATTGTTGAATGGCCTGCGGAGATATGAGTTCACAATACTTGTTGCATTAGGTGCAGCATTTGGCTTGTCATTTTTGTCATATGAGCTTGGATTTTCTGCAGCAACTGGGGCATTTTTGGCAGGCGTGATAATTGCCGGATCTAAATTCTCTGAAGACATTACAAATTTGATAACACCAATACGGGAGATATTTACTGCGATATTTTTTGTGACAATTGGCGCACTAATGGATATCAATATAATAGCGCAATACTGGCTGCCCATCCTCATAATTACAGCAGTGACCATAATTGGCAAAACTCTCTCAGTTTATGCTGGGGTAAGACTGTTCCAGCTTGGGCCCAGCAATGCACTTGGAATCGGTCTATCCATGGCACAGTTAGGCGAATTTTCGTTCATTGTCCTAAAGGTAGGGCAAGACCTTGGCGCAACAAGCACGTTCCTCTTCCCAATAGTTGGCATGGTTGTTGTACTGACTACTATCTTTGCTCCCTTTTTGATCAAAAAGGGAACAAAAATGATGGTCAATTACTAGTTCTTTTTTGATATCGTAACTATGCAGAACTAGGCAGTTTTGATAATATCATGGATTTAACCCATGATGTGTGGGGTTGCTGTGTGGTTTAACCTGCCGTAGGGGTTAAACTCTTGACTAGTGTAATGGTGGTATCATGTCAGAAAAAAATGGTGGTCCCTACACAAAATCAGAGCAGGAAAAAAGAAGAAACCAAGTCTATGAGATGCACTTTGAGAAAAGCCAACCTGCGTTGTGTATTGCAGAAGCACTTGATGTGAATAGGAACACCGTAAACGAGGACATCAGGTACTGGTATTCGGAATTAGCGGCGGAATTTGAGCAACTAGATGTCAAAAACTTGATGCTAAAGCAGCACTCCAGAATGGAATTGCAGCGAACAAGGCTCACAAAGATGCTGGAAAAAGAGCAAAACACTCACAACATAATCAAAATAGAAAAGATGATCTTTGATCTGGACTGCGCCATAACAAAGATGATTATACCAATTGCCAAGATGCAGACTCGGGACATTCCAGATGAGATAGTAACCGATACGGTTGAGCACTTGTTGAGCGGTGATGATGCCGGAAAGGCAATTGCATACTCGGAAACTGAGATACTACGGGATATTGTTTCGTACAAAAAATGCGACATATCCTATGCGGGAAAGATCCTAGATAGGATT
>CAYOBG010000014.1:0-20780 GCA_964402265.1 uncultured Candidatus Nitrosotenuis sp.
TGGGCATTGACACATCATACATGGATGATGTCGACGGTGCATATTTTATCAAAGGAAGCGTAGAGGATGAATCAACTGTAGATGAAATACTGGAATATCTTGACGGAAAGGCAAACGCGGTAATCTGCGATATCTCACCACAAATCACGGGACACTGGTCAATGGATCATGCAAGGCAAATATCACTAAACTATTCCTGCACGAAAATAATGGATAGAATTCTAGCACAAAAAGGGAATGCGCTCTTCAAAGTCTTTGACGGGGAATATTCCATGGAGTTTCGTGACTATCTAAGAAAGAAATTTGCACGAGTTCAGCTAAAAAAGCCAAACGCAAGCAGAAAGCCAAGCAGCGAACTATACTTTGTCTGCTTGGGATATGGCTTGAGCTGAAAAAAGTTCCTTGATTTTGTCTATCTTGCAGTCTGTTCTAAATCCTGTTGGATTAAACGAAGTGGGGCTGGAAGAAAAACCATTCTGCTGAAGCCTCAGAATTATCTGCTCAAGAGGTATGGGGGCTGTTTTTAGCATCTTTGCAATCTCATCTAAGGTGTAATAGCATCCTGGCATTTCTGATTCTAGTAGCGCTTTTTGAATTGTTTTCTCACATTTTTTGTCTGCATATTCGGGAATTTCATTTAGCATTTGGATGACAAACTCTTTGTCAAACAATTTGCCGATCCATAGCGGCCCTGCAAGCTCCGCTTTATGTGAGCACAACTCGCATTCAGAGATTTGGTTTTGTGTGATGTGTCTGTTTCCGCAATTTCTGCAATGTATAATGTATCCAATGGAATTTCGGGTGTCTGGCTTGTTTAGTATTCTAAGATAGACTCGGTAATAATGCTGGTTTGTCTCAACAAAGATAGGTGTTGCCTCTACATCAAGCCTTGCAGCAACTGCAATGACTAGGCCTAAAATCAGTCTGATTGAGATCTCATTGCTGTATGTTGTCTTAACTGGGGTGCCATGGTACTTTTTTTTGCATGCGTCATTGAACAAGCCATGCAAAACTTGAAGGTCTGTGGCACTAACTGATAGCAATCCTTTGTGAACTGTGGCCCTAATTCCGCAGTCGATGTATTTTGATGGGGAGCCAAACGGATCAATATCTACAATGGCGCCTCGGCTGCCCTTTTTTGAAAACGCATTAAAAAACTGGCAAATGTCATTTTTTGATATTTCGTAATTCTGCAGGCCGTTAATCTCTGCGGATTTTTTTGATAACTCTAGTGCACTTGGGTTTAGGTCATTTACAAACACCTGAGAACCACTGATCTCATTTGCTACGCGCAACCCACGGGCTCCGAGGCCTGATAGGCCATCAAGAAATATTTTTGGGCTCTCAAAGTTTTTCAAAAATGTCGAATACACAATTATGGAAAAATCTCGACTAAGCTTTGCCCTTGGATTGAAAAACGCAATGTCTCGTGGTGGAACCTTTTCCTCCAGCGCCGCTTTTGGAACTAGGATCTGTGTTTTCCCTTCTGTTATGGTGGTGATTTGCTCTAGTTGCAATTAGGAATCATTCTATTCACTGATATAAAGTCCTAGTATTGGTGTGGTGGCCTCGTGTTGTATCTGTGATTCTAGTTTGGAACAGCTAGTACTTTTAAGGAATTTTAACGAATAGCTACCGACTTGAACATTTACGACACAAAACAACTCAGTTGTTTCAAGTGTGGCAAAAGCATTGGAGAGGTATCTTATGATGCAGAGATCATTTTCCCAAAATGTGGGCAGTGTGCTGAACCATTGCCTGAAAATGATGACAAGGCTTTGTACAACAAAAAAGTGTTAGAAAATCTACCACAACAAATCATTACCGTCTAGCTCAAAACCTCAACAATACGGTATGGTCCCTAATTGTAGATCAACTTCAATCTAAAATGGTTTAATACGTTATTTGTCAGAGTCAGATTCGTGCTTGTCTGTGGTGTGGATGAGGCAGGAAGGGGCTCTATGCTTGGGCCACTTGTTGTTGCCGCAATCGCAATAGAAAAATCAAAAATCCATACCCTTGAGGAAATTGGCGTCACGGACTCTAAGAAACTTTCACCAAAAGCAAGGGATGTGCTATACAAAAAAATCATCAAGCTAGTAGATGACTATCAAATATCCAAAGCAAGCCCAAAGCAAATCGACTCTGCAGTACTACAACATAATCTGAATCATCTTGAGGCATTCCACATGGCCAAAGTAATCAAAAATCTCTCGCCTTCCATATCATATGTGGATTCATGCGATGTCAATGCTGCCAGATTTGGAAAAGAGCTGGCAGGACTTTGCAAGACTGGCAAAATAAAGTCATATCACCACGCGGATGCAAAATTTGTCGTAGTTTCAGCAGCATCTATAATTGCCAAAGTTACCCGCGATAGGGCAATTGCAAAACTAGCCAAGACTCACTCTGTTGGAAGTGGGTATCCGTCTGATCCAAAGACAGTGCGGTTTGTCAGAAACTGGTTTTCAAAGAATCATACCATGCCTGTATTTGTAAGAAAGAGCTGGGCGCCAGTGAAGCTAATTGCCAGTCAGCCTTTGGTGTGAAACTTTGCCACAACTAATGCATGATCTTTGTCATATGGATGCAAGTCAATATTTTGAATTACATCAAAATTTGTCTGCAGTTTTTTAATCTCGTTTTCAATGATTTTTCTTGGAGCCTGGGTAACGTCGATACTTCGGGTTTTTATTACTAGGAACAAGTAGCCACCGTCTTTTAGGAACATTTGGCAGTTTGTTATTGCGATTTCTGTCTGGTCGGGCTGCGCTATATCAGAATATACTACATCCACCTTGCCATAAATCGAAAAGTATTGCTTTGGATGCCTTGCGTCCTGTAGAATTGGAATGACGTTTTTTCTAAAATTTGCAACTCTATCCAAAAAGTCTCGAGCAACTCTGCTTGCGTGCTCTACTGCATAGATTATTCCATTAAATCCAACAATATCTGAGATGTGAGATACTGTAGTACCTGTTGATGCACCAAGATACAGCATCTTTGTGCCACGGGTAATTGGGAATACTTCCAGTCCTATGTATAATGCGGCTGCTAACTTGCTTCGAAATGGATCCCAAATTCTGTATTCGATTTTGGATTTTTTGTATAATTTTTCTCCGTAAACCTGGTTTCCCTCAACATAATTTTCAGTAGCTAGTCTTTTTTGGCCATCGACTTTGAGCCAAAAAATATCAGAATCTTCTTTTTCCAAACTTTTTTCGCTTGCTTCCGTCCCCACCGAATTCTCTTCGTGGGCTATCTGATCTGGATTCACCTCTTGACCTAAAGCCGTCCCTTGGTCTAGAGTCACCCCTTGATCTGAATCCATCCCTTGGTCTGTCTTCTCTTGGTCTGAACCCTTCACGCTGTCTGAAGTTATCCCTCGGTGTATCCTCTCTTGATCTAAATGTGTCTCTCTGTCCGCCTTCACGTTGCCTGAACCCTTCACGCGGCCTATCATCTCTTGATCTAAAGTCTTCTCTCGGCCTATCGTCACGTTGTCTAAAACTGTCTCTAGGCCTATCATCTCTTGATCTAAAACTATCTCGTGGCCTGTCGTCTCTGGACCTGAAACTCTCCCGTGGCTTGTCTTCTCTTGACCTAAATCCATCTCTAGGTCTATCATCCCTTGACCTGAAACTCTCCCGTGGCTTGTCTTCTCTTGACCTAAATCCATCTCTAGGTCTATCATCCCTTGACCTGAAACTGTCTCTAGGTCTGTCTTCTCTTGATCTAAAACTATCTCGCGGCCTATCCCCCCTTGGAGCAAATCCTTCACGTGATCTTCCTTTTGACCTGAAGCTATCTCGTCGTCCAAAGTCCTCACGCCTGCGTTCAGTTCTCTGTGGTTGTGGCGGGCGCTCTGTCGGCTCTTTGTATTTTTCACTAATCTCAGTTACTCGAGTGTTTAGCTTCTCAAGTAGGGTTGAGTTTAGGCCTGCACCATACACATCAACACGTGCTGCAATTGCTGCCTTTGCTGCGATTGCTCGTGCCATCTTGCCTCTCTGCCATTTTGGTGCAGCATGAACTATTGGATGCTGGAACAAAATTCCGTGCTTTGGTGGTTGCGTGCCTGTCTTTAATGCGCGGAATAATGCCTTTTCTGCGCCAAGTACCTGAATGGTGCTTGCAGGCAAGGTTGCAAGTTTTTTGATGCTTCCTGCCTTTGCAAGTATTCTAGCACCTACCGCATTTCCTAAAATTGCGGCCAAGTTTGGAGCAATTGTTTTCATCTCGGATTCAATGTGGGCCTCAATTGCGTTTCTTGCCTTTGCCATGTCTAGGATTTGTTTTGCAATGGACTGGACTACTGCCAAGTTTTCTTTTGAAATATCGCCTCCCTTGCTTTTTTGCTGAATTACAGAGAGCATCTCGACTTTGGATTCTGGAAAACCTGCGTCTTGGTATACCTTGTCTGAAAGATCTGCTCTGTTCCCTGCCATGACAATCTGTGCATATCCGTTTATGCTGTCTATGATATTGTCAAGCTCTGGAAAATGCAAACCATACCATTCCCGCAGTCTTGAGGATAAACCATTAACCATTACGTCAATTTCGTCTAGTGCCTTAATTGACTGGATGATATGCAGGTCTGGGCTCTGCGATACCTCTGTTACTCTGGCAGACGACAAAGACAGTGCAAAGTCTCTGAGCTTTGACATTGCGTCTTGTGTGTTTTTTGCAAAGCCTGCGTCAATTAGGATTTGTGGCTTGTTTGCCTGGATTTCGTCTGACTGTTTTTCACTCATCATTTGGACGTCAAGTGACTCTTTTTTGAGGGTCTTGAGCAATGCATCATCATTTAACAAGAATCCCGCGTTAATTCCTCGAAGATAATCAACTAGGGAATTGTCTTTAAGATTCCCTGACTTTGTATTGACAAAATCAGATGCTGGATTATCAAAGGGAAATGACTTGGTAACTGTATTATTTTCAGAGACAACAATGCCGAGCTCCGTTACTATAACAAAATACACAGTGCATTCTTTTATCATCTGACTAAAAAAGCTAACATTGCGCAAATCAACTATTATAAGACAACAGAATCAACTCAATCAAGTGACGCCTGACCTTTCTGTATCGATTGGACCGATATCACTTTCAAAACCAGCAATGCTTGCCTCAGGAATACTGGGAATATCCCTTGAGGTCTTTGGCAGAATTTATCGTAGCGGGGCAGGTGCAGTGGTATCAAAATCACTAAGCAAGGAACCATGGGATGGCTATGCAAATCCTACCATAATTGGAATAAAGGGAGGATATCTTAATGCGGTCGGATTATCAAATCCTGGCGCGCCATATTTTGCAAAAATGATTTCACAAAACAAAGAGGTCCCAATTATTGTTAGTTTGGTTGGCTCCATTGAGGATGAATTTGAATTCATGGTAAAGCAGTTTGAGAATTGTAATGTCACAGCATATGAGCTGAATTTGTCTTGCCCACACGTGGAAAAAGTGGGACTGGAGGTAGGCGATGACCCAAGACTAGTTACAAAAATTGTATCACGTGTCAAATCCACTACTAAAATGCCAATAATTGCAAAAGTCGGCCTTGGAACCACGAACTATCTTGATACTGTCAAGGCTGCAATTGATGGGGGAGCAGACGCAATTACTGCGATTAATACGATACGCGCAATGGGAATTGATGTTGAAACGCAAAGACCAATACTTAGTCACAAAATCGGAGGGTTATCAGGCCCTGCAATAAAGCCAGTGGCGGTTCGGTGCGTCTATGAGATAGCATCAAAATATGATATTCCGGTAATTGGCTGTGGCGGTGTATCAACATGGGAGGATGCACTAGAGTTTATTTTTGCAGGAGCATCTGCAATCCAAGTCGGCAGTGCCATAGGTGATGGGTGGATTGACGTGTTTTCTAATATCAATGATGGTGTGGCAAATTACATGAAGAAAAAAGGATTCTCAACAATTTCGGAGATGGTGGGCCTTGCAAAGCGTTTCTAAAACTCCGTCAATTAGGGTAATTGAAAAGGTAATTGATGAAACACCAACTGTTAGAACCATAATAATATCTGATGAAAAACTAGCAGCTGTCCTACCGGGACAATTTGCGATGGTTTGGATTCCGGGAGTAAATGAATTGCCAATGAGTGTCATGATTACTGAAGAACATGGAAAAGCTGCATTCACTGTGAGAAAAAGAGGTCAGTCATCCACTGCTCTGTATGATCTCAAGGTGGGCCAGCAAATCGGAGTTCGTGGACCATACGGAAATACCTTTGATATCAAGGACGGAAAAATCGCACTAGTTGGCGGCGGAACAGGCCTGGTACCATTAATGAGATTGGCAAGATTTGCAAAGTCAACAAACGATGTCACCGTACTAATGGGCTCTAAATCAAAAGACGAAGTGTTTTTTGAAAAATTAGCAAATCGAATCTTGGCAAAAAACAAGCACCAAGTGATACCCTGTACTGAAGATGGCTCTTATGGGGAAAAAGGATTTGTCACAGATGTTTTGGAACGACTAGTTCAGACTACAAAATTTGATGCAATCTATACATGTGGTCCTGAAATAATGATGCACAAAATTGTCCAGCTTGCAAACTCTAAAGGAATCTTTGTTCAGGCCTCACTTGAGCGAATGATGAAGTGCGGCATTGGAATCTGCGGAAGCTGTTGCATGGATGACGTACTTGTGTGCCATGATGGTACCATTTTTGATGGGGCATTCTTGGCAAAATCAATAGAATTTGGCCACACTCACCGGGCCAAGTCTGGAATCCTTGAAAATTATTAAAATCATCCAACACAGGCGTAAAATTACCTAAAGGTTTAAAATAAATAAAAAATTAGTCGCGTAAGAGACAATGCCCAAACCAAAGATCGTATTGACTGCCGATCGTACTTTGATGTCAAATTACCGTGGAATCTCACTTGCCACATTCTTTGGTTGCGCACCGGCATTAGACCCACACCGTGATCACAACTCATTTTGGTATAAAATTCTAAAAAACCAAGTAACCCCAAAGGTTCTCTTTGACTTTATCTGTAATCCAATTCCTCACAACAATGGTGTTGCAGCATATGCACCATACGGGCTACGAAAGGTAGAAGCTGGTCTTTTGCGTGATGGATTTTCACGCGAAGATGTAGTGGTTGCACACCCAGATCATATTGACAAGTTTATTGGTCCTGAAACTGAAGTGGTTGGCACATACGAAATGGACCCACTCGGAATGGGGCCTGTTACCATGACATTTACCTATGGACGAAAGCAGATCTCGTACGATGAATACTACAATGCAGATCTGCACAAGAAAATCATCGAGGCAAAAAAGAAAACCGGAAGCAAGGCAAAGGTAATCTCTGGAGCATCAGGAACATGGCAGTACAACTATGACCCAGAAAAAATAGAAGAATTTGGAATCTATGCATTACTTGAAGGTGAGCTAGGTGGCATAGCGCCAGAAATTGACGGACACGCGGGACGATTTTTCAATTATCTAATCAATGGTGACTTTGATAACATGAATCCTTTCAGAAAGAAAAGTGATTTCAAAGTAGATATCAAAGAATTTGAGCGAAACGGAAAGAAGCTGCACGGAAGATTTGTGAATTTCTGGGACAGACCTGAAATTGATGAAATCCCTGATATTGTAGAGCCATCAATGCACGGAATGATTGAAGTCATGAGAGGATGCGGCCGTGGATGCAAATTTTGCGACGTCACACTAAGAGCACTGCGATACTATCCACCAGAAAAAGTAAAGCGCGAAATCGAAGTCAACATCAAAAAAGGAGGAACTAGAAACGCGTGGGTCCACAGTGATGATATTTTCGTATATGGAATGGATCCAAGAACTAGCAAGCAGATGGAGCCAAACCGCGAGGCACTAGAGGAACTCTTCACCGCTATCATGTCTGCAGGTGTAGTACATACCAATCCGACACACGGAACACTGGCTGGCGCAATCGCTGATGAAAAATTGATTCCAAATATTTCTAAAATCATAAAATCTGGCCCATCAAACCTAACTGGTATACAGTGTGGGTTTGAGACAGGCAGCCTCAGACTAATTGGAAAATATGCTGATAGAAAACTAGCACCGTTCATGCCAGAGGAATGGCACTGGGTTGTAAAAGAAGGAGTAAAGACACTAAACGAGCATCACTGGGTTCCGGCATTTACGCTAATCATGGGATTAGACAATGACGAGACACCTGAAGACTCTTGGGAGACCATATCTTTGATTAGTGAATTAGAGCGGGAACAGCCTGATTCGATGTTTACTACAACACCACTTACATTTGTCCCAATTGGATTGCTGGAAAAATCCGAATTCTTTAACATCGGCAACGAAATGAGCCCTGCCCAGCTTGGTGTAATGTACAAGACTTGGCAGCACAACTTCAAGTACGGCATCCAGAAATTCATGACAAGGACTGGAAGCTCGCAGACCTCCATGCAAAAACAGTTCTTTAACATGCTTGCAAGATCCCTTGGCGGCGTCCCGCTAGGCGCAATGGAAAGATACGCTCGACGAAAGGGCAGAGAGCACGAAAAGGTAATCGAGACTGTCAAGGCAAAATACTGGTAAAATTATAAAGCCTCTCATTTAAGCACAATACACAATGGCAACTCACGGCTCCATTACAAAGGCAGGAAAGGTCAAAGGCCAAACACCAAAAGTTGAGGGACGAAAAAGAGTAGGAACTATTTCAATTCTCAGAAACAAGAGCAACTTTAGGAAACGATTTGAGCTTCACAGAACTCCTGGTCAAAACAAACCTGGCCAACGAAAACGAAAACGCTAGGAATAACTCTTCTTTTTACTAATTTGATATGCGCAATCCTAAATTACTTGGGTTGTAGATAACACTCAGACAGAATTGGCAAAAGACCGTTATGGCGGTTAAAATGGGCCAAGACTTGGGACGTGCGAATCCCCGAGTCTTTGCTCATATTTTTGATCTGTGCGTTGTTTGTTTGATTCGAATACACTACGATAGATTCGCAGTATGATATTATGCAGATCAGATGGGCCTTAGTATAGCGATAGCTGGTGGAATTGCATGTGCTACTGTGATTTTGGTTCTTTCTATTTTATTTTCAATGACTAGCCAGATCTATGACATAAACTCGGCAAGATCACAAAGCTCTGAGATAGAGAGCGCACTTGTTCACACCGATATAGACACTGATTATTTTTATGCGCAGTCTGGGAGTGATGGGGCAAGCCTTACAATACAAAATACCGGCACTGAAAAACTTTGGAACTATGACAAGTTTTCTGTAATAGTGACATACAACGCAAGCATTTCGGGAAGTCCTGTTCTTACCTCTGAGCGCCTAAGCTACAACTCGGTGCAATCCTTTGGTGGTAACGGTGTGAGCAGTGGAAGCACTCAATTTGCAAGACCTGATTCCGATATAACAAAGGACAACTGGGATGATGCTGCAGGCGGCAACAATAACAATATACTGTATGATGAAATTGACGAGTCCTCTCAGAGTGATGCTGATTATTCCACATCTGGTGCAATCAGCATTTTAGACACAACTGAGACATGGGAAGTCGGCCTATCAAATGTCGTTGACCCACAATCATCATCAAATCACATTGTAAGGTATGCATATGGAAAAGATGCCGCTGGAGGAGTTGCAATAAATCTAACCGTTCTACTGCTCCAGGGTTCAACTACGATTAAGTCATGGACGCACAACGACATTGGAAGTGGATTCACACTTGCAACGCAAACACTTAGTGCGGCTGAGGCAGATTCCATTACAAACTATTCTGACTTGAGACTAAGATTTACTGCTGACTATTCCAGCGGAATTACTGCAAGGTCTGCACAAATATCGTGGGCAGAACTTGAGGTGCCGCCGGCAACTGGAATCTATGACTGTTCTGCAGTCACTGTGACTGCTGGAAAATGGGTCATAGACAGAATAATGAGTGATCTGTTAGACCCAAAAATCCTAAACTCTAATGAAGAAGGAAGAATCTGCATCAAACTATCCAATAATGTGCATCCATCCAGTATCGTATCAATCATGATTGCAACGGATTTGGGCAAAACAGAAACTGATTCGGTTGCAGTGTAATTTTCTGTTGCATTTCCAAATTTGGTATGTAATGTAGTATGATTTCACAAAATCAGCTGTGGTAATGCACAACACATTTTTAATTAATTATATGAAGATCATAACTGTATCATGAAACGCTGTCGTACCTGTGGGAAGGAATTTGACGGTGTTACACGTGAGTTTTGCTCATGGCAATGCGAGGAAAACCATACCAAATCACTAAAGAAAAAACTGGCAGATGCAGTTAGAGACGACAAGGGCCACACCCAAAAAATGAGCAGGCCTTAGAGAAGACTTTTTATCTGATTTTTGGGTATTGGTATCATGAATGGCAATCTCAAAATTCTGGCATTGCTTTTGATTTTGCCACTTTTGACTGTAATAGTTACTATCATACCGCAAGCAGATGCTGACAAGGGTGATGGAAAATCGTGCCCAAACAAGTCCATGAAAGGCACATCATATACAAAGAACTTTGCCAAGCTTGCAATCAAGACCGTACAAATATAGCAGATCTGAAATTATTTATCGCTCAACATCCTATGATTGGCGTTGCAGAAAAAATGCGTTCGGTGTGGACAAAATTTTGAATGTACAGAAAATGACTCCTGCTGGTGTTTTGCAGAAAACAAAATAACACAAATAGAATACGATGACTGCGTTTGCAAAAACTGTCTTTTGATTCAGTATAGAAAAAAACTGCTAGGTGTCTAGCCATGATTTTGGTAAAGCCAAAAGCTAAAAGATATAATGCTAGATCTCACTTGTTATAGATAGGCTATGACATTAGCCTTGGTGAAAAACCTAAACCGCTTTGTATGAAGCTGATAATGTCTACCAAAAAAAGGAAAATGGGTAGACATGAAAATAATTGAATTGGGATTACTTGCATTGGGCGGAGTTTTAGGAACATTTCTACGATACCGAATAACAGAATCACCTGTATTACTTGGAGCACTCCAAGTAAATGTCCTGATTGCAAACATAGTTGGCAGCTTTATTCTAGGTGTGTTTTTTGTTGCATTTTCGCAGTGGAGCTTAGATACGAAATATGTCTTGCTTGTGGCAGTTGGGTTTTGCGGCGCCCTTACCACAATGTCTGCACTTGCGCTGGAATCAACAAGTCTTATTGAGAATAAACAGCTTGGATTGTTTGCGGTAAACATTTTGGCAAATGTTGGATTATCAATTGGTGCAATATTTGCTGGCAAGTCATTGATGGGACTACTCACACATGGATAATTCTATTTAAGAGAAAGATCACATAAAAACTGCAAAACTGCTAACTGGTAAGATTTTGAAGATTGTTCGTGAAAAACTGGTAAGAACTGGCAAGATTTTACTCATCGAGGATTTAACCCATAAATTGTAATTATTTTGATTTTGGTTTGATGTGAAATGAATATCATGGGTTTAATCCTTGAATTTTTTTTGATATCAAAAATCTGATTTGGTACATGCGTAAAAATTAGAAGATTGTTACATACTGGGTTATTAATTTTGAAATGTATATTGATCACACAAAATGAATTTATCAGAAAGAATGCTTTGGCAGGTTTGGGAGAAAGGCCAAGCAGTTCCAGGAAATGATCCTGCATTATGGAGAAAGGACGAATATGGTGCGTGGATACATCGAAGGGACTACAAAAACACTAGTTCTGAATATGGGTGGGAAGTCAGTCGCATCAATTCGGAGCTAGGCAAAACCGATGATATCTGGAATCTTTGTCCTCTGAACTGGAAAAACGCCAAGAAAAAAGACGACCTATATTCTGATCGTCGTGTTACAGCACAGGGAATCCATAACGGTATCTTGCAATAGTTTGGTTCAAAGGATTCTGTGGTTGGAGCAATCTTATGGAAGAATTTTACATAATGCTAATATTCAAAAATTCTAGAATTTCCGTGATGAGTGTAATTTGAAAGTTCTCGTTGTTGATGATGAACCCGACATAGCAAATTCCATTAGGAAAGTTTTGGAAATTAGAGGATTTGAGGTAGATACGTATCTTGATCCTCAAGATGCATTAAAAAACTTTAAACCAAATTTTTACGGTTTAATTATTCTCGACATCAGAATGCCAAAAATGAATGGATTTCAATTATATCGAGAATTGATAAAAAAAGACAACAACACAAATGTTTTCTTTCTTACGGCATTTGAAGAATATCGTCAAGAATTCAACAAAGCATTCCCTGAGCTAGATAAAAGACATTTTATCAAAAAACCCCTTTCAGGTACACAGTTAATGAAATATCTGATACAAGAGGCAAAAATTAATTCTTGATTTTGCTGGATAAAGATGCAGGCTAGATTTTAGGTTGGCTCATTCGTTTTCCATATTTCGTTAGTAAAATCTCAATTACAAGGATGATGGAATGGTATCCATTAAAATGGGATCAAGTTCGCCCGACGAGTTTTGACATAACCCTATTTTGCTTTGGATTTATGTAGATAATACACAATTAATGAAGGGCCAACAAGAGGAATTATAAAAAATAGATCAATTCTTTGTGCCAACACGATGGTAGTTATGCCAAGTATTGATACGATTAACATTAAACTTAGTGTAAGAACATGTGCCCATTTTTTTTCTTTTAATATACCATGTGCTGCAACAAGACCGATGGTTCCTATGGAAGAAGATATGATGTAAGAAAATATTATTGCCAGATTCTGATCGTATATTTTGTAGATTCCAGCAGAAGACAAACCAGTTAATGAACCAAAAAAAGGAAACAAAATCATTAGTAAATTCATTACTGAGTCCGTAATCTGAAGAGAAAAATAATTAGTAATTATCGAAAAGGCAATAATAGAATATAGACTAACACAGTAAAATATCAAAAAACCAAATATCGAACTCATTATTGTTTTTTGCATAGTCATATCTGTTATAGTTTAATAAATAAAAGTGTGGTAACTGTGTTTAACACAGTTGATTGATTTGAGTTGCATATGCATTGCTAGACGCAGAAATATGCAATGTACCAGAATTCGTCCAGTATTTTCTAGTGTATGCATTGTTCAGGTTGTGGCTATTTGCGGATGTTGACCAACAAGATGATCCACTAAAAGCGTTTTTCGCTTCTGTTTCACCAAGCTCGAAACTGTCAACTACATATGGAGTCACATCGTTTTCTGTGGCACCCATACCACCAATATGCTCAATATCAAATACATCAAATCCATGCCAATGTTCTTTATGAGCAGCACCGATGACTCTATCAGCACTCAGCTTCCATAGTCTTACGTGATACTGATCACAGAACCCAGTGATGTATTTGTATTCGTTTGTAGTTTGTGCTGTCCAAGTTGTTCCTATTAACACGTACAACGAGCTACTGAAAACGCAAACGGATGTACCTCCCCAACCATTACTGTTCATTCGTGATTGTAATGCAGTTAGCACATCAGTGGAAGCATTAGTGGTATCATCCCAAATCATTCTGAATCATCAACCGATAGGTAACACGGATAAAACAATCGATAAGGTAACAACACCTCCGACCGACATCTTTAATAAGGTATTGTACCGTACCTTACGGTATGGTAGATGAATTAAGACTTGACAGTCTTGATGGCGTAGGCCCAGTTACTACAAAAAAGCTAACTGACGCAGGCGTACACAACATTATGGACCTAGTTGTCAGAGGTCCAGTAGATATCGCTGAAGTAACTGGCATGGACAAGGAGACGGCAGAAAAAATCGTAACCAAAGCCCGTCAAACCCTCATGGAACAGGGTTTGATAGGAAAAGACTTTGTTACTGCCACTGAAATCTACAAAAGACGACAGGACATTGGCAAAATCACAACCGGAACTCAATGTCTTGACCAGCTATTGGATGGCGGTGTTGAAACCCAAGCACTAACCGAAGTTTATGGTGAATTTGGCTCTGGAAAAACCCAGTTCTGTCACACAGTATGTGTCACAGTGCAAAAGCCAAGAGAAGAAGGCGGACTCGGCGGCGGCGTACTATATGTCGACTCTGAGAACACTTTTCGACCGGAAAGAATTGTATCTATTGCTAAAGCAAAGGGCCTAGACCCAGAAAAGGTTCTAGACAACATTATAGTTGCCCGAGCATACAATTCTGCACACCAAACACTAATCCTAGAAGAGGCAGGCTCTATTATAGAGAAACACGGCATAAAGCTGCTCATTGCAGACTCTGCAGTCGGGTTATTCAGATCAGAATATCTTGGACGTGGAACCCTATCTGAGCGACAGCAAAGACTAAATCGATTCATGCATCTTTTGGTTAGAACTGCTGAAACATACAACTGTGCAGCAATTGCCACAAACCAAGTCATGGCATCCCCTGACGTGTTCTTTGGAGACCCAACAAAGCCAATCGGAGGAAACGTAGTGGCTCACACTAGCACATATCGTATCTACTTTAAGAAATCTGGCAAAAAGAGAATCGCCCGAATGGTAGACAGTCCTCATCATCCAGAGGAAGAGGTAATCTTTACGGTTACCGAAGGCGGAGTCGCCGATCCTGAGGATGAGACCAAAAAGAAGAAAAAACCTGAAGAGGAATAAGGTCTAAGTTTAAAATAAGGGCTCTAAACCCTTTTCTTTATGACTACAAAGAAGCCATCTGGACACTCTCATGGATTTAGGCACAAGTCTAGATCTGCAATGACTAAAGATGCTCCACGAGGAGTAGCGTTTTTGATGAGAGAATATCATGTCGGAGAACAGGCTCTAGTAATCTTAGATCCAAGACAACACAAATCCCTCCCACACAGAAGGTACCACGGAAAGGTAGGAACCATTACTGCTGTTGGAAGGAGAGCTGTGACTATGAATGTAAAATTGGGTAACAAGACGAAAACCTTAATCACTAGATTGGACCATATCAAACCGTTCGGTGTGAAATAATGGAACAAGTAAAGAAAAGTCAGCCAATTTCATTGGCCGAAGTAAAAGAGATTTTGGAAAAAGAAGACGCTGAGAAAATGGATCAAATTCAGCGCTGGACTCATGATTATGTTACCAAGTTTGCAAAGCTTGACGCAAAGACTGCAAAGAAAGTCAAGACAGAACTCAAAAAAGAATGTGGACTAACTGAAGACGAGGCAGTAGAAATTGTAAATATAATGCCAACATCACTGGCAGAGCTTCGAGCATTTACCTTTGGTTGGAAAAAACTGATCCTAGCTGAGACACTAGAAAAAATTCTAAACATCATCAAGGGGAACTCGTAGAGAAACAAGTGATTTTTCTTGGAAAGGAGCTATAGCGCACCACGCAAGTATGAAGAATATGCATACGTCCTAGACTATGTCACGCGTGGCAAGGCAACAACTGTACGCGGACGAGAAGGCATCATAATCACTGCAATTGGCGAGGACAGACTCACACTACTAGAAGTTTTGGGAATGCAAAACACTTCATTTGATATTGCAGAGCGAATCTACATCGGAAAGGAAGGCCGCACAAAAATAATGTCAGTTCTTGGCAAGCTAGAATTTGCACACATATCAGCTGCTGCACAGAGTGAGCTAAAAAATGTCGTAAATATCATAGTAAAAAACAATGAGAAAAGATTTGTAGATTATATCAACAATGCACAACCGTTGACACCAAGAATTCATGCGCTGGAACTAATACCTGGAATTGGAAAAACATACATGAAGACCATTCTAGAAGAGCGAGAAAAGACAAAGTTTGCAAGCTTTGATGATCTACAGGATAGAGTCGGCCTCAAAGAGCCAATGAAGCACATCGTAGATAGAATCATGGATGAAATCACTGGTGAGGTCAAAGTGACACTGTTTGTCAAAAGATGAAAAAGCGCCAAAGACTAGGCCAACACTTTCTCAAATCGCAAAATATCGCAGGTAAAATAGTCGAGTCAGCTGGTATCACATCCAAGGATATCGTACTAGAGATAGGCACAGGTCCTGGAATATTGACACCAATGTTGTGCGAGCGCGCAAAATCAGTCGTATCAATAGAGGCAGACGAATCGCTATACTCTGATGCCATACTGAAATTCTCAAAGATTCCAAACCTTGAGCTAATGTTCGGGGATGGATTTGAGGCAGAAATTGATTTTACCATATTTGTCTCAAACCTGCCATATTCTGAGAGCAAGCGGGCAATAGAGTGGCTGGCCCAGAGAAAATTCAAGACTGCCGTAATAATGGTGCAAAAAGAGTTTGCAGAAAAGCTGGTCACAAAAAGCAAGGAAATGCGGGCAATCTCTGTAATTGGGAATCACTCCTTTGATATAGAAAAGATACTCAATGTGGGCAAAAACAACTTTGAGCCGCCACCAAAGGTGGACTCTGTTGTACTAAGACTGACGCCGAAAAACAGGATCACTCAAAATTTGATAGATTCGGTGGAGAAGCTGTTCTCGCAGAGGCGAAAAACCATAGGAAACATTGCAAAATCATTTGGAAAATCAATACCATCAGATAAAAGACTAGAAGAGCTAAGCCCAGACGAGATAATAAAAATTGCAAAACAAATCAGCTGACTCTTACATACCTGCAGAGGATACATTTTTTCTTGCAGATCACATGAAAAACGAGAAAGGGCAGTCCGCACTTGAGATTGGAACCGGCTCTGGATATTTGGCAAAGATTTTGGAGAAAAACTTTGATGTTGTCATTGCAACAGACATTGATTATATCACCCTGCAAACCCAGGGTGAGAAAATCAAAAATGGAATTTGCTGTACTGGTGCCGATGCGTTAGGGGTGTCATTTGATCTAGTCGTCTGTAATTTACCGTATCTTCCAACTGATCAAATTCTGGACAGAACAACTGATGGTGGACCTGAAGGCCTGCAAGTACCTCTGTCCATAATAAGATCTGCTAGTGCATGTCTAAAACCACAGGGCAAGCTGGTATACTTGACATCATCTTTAGCAAACTATCAAAAACTAATCCAAGAAACAGAATTATTCGGATTTACAGCCAGAATTGCGGCAAAAAAGAATCTATTCTTTGAGGAATTGATAATTGTAGAAGCAACAAAACATGTGGATAATTTGTAATCTAATTTTATATGGCAAAACAGCTAAATCATCTTATGACAGAAAAACGAAAATTTACGATCAAAGTTCAAAAAGCTCCTGAAGGTGGATTTTCTGGAAGGTGCCTTGAACTCCCGGGAGCAATAAGTGAAGGAGAGACTATAGAGGAATTAAAAACAAATATGACTGAAGCGATTTCGCTTGTTTTAGAATCTATAGAAAACGACACTAGTTCTGATGAAAAACTAGTAATTGAAATTCCGAATTAAGTCTTAGAAAGCAGGTATCTCAAAACATCAAAACCAATGCGCTGATACGGACTTTCAACACTCTCTAAAAAATTATTATTTTCTTAGCTTTGTCTTTGCTATTTTGATTATCTCATCAGTCATTTGCTGTGTGCTGGCAGTTCCGCCAATATCAAATGTCACAGCTTTTCCTTCATTGATTACCTGCTCTGTTGCAGAAAATATCGCGTCCTTGATGTGAGATTCCCCAAGATATTCTGCCATCCATGCGCCTGATAGTACGGATGCAGTTGGGTTTACCTTGTTTAGGCCCTTAAACGATGGTGCGCTACCGTGTGCTGCTTCAAACATTGCGTACTTTTCACCCATGTTTGATGAATATACTAATCCAATAGAGCCGATTATTCCTGATGCCAATTCTGATACGATATCCATGAAAAGATTCGTGCTTGCCAGTACAGCCCCGTTGAACTGGGATGGATTTACCACAAGCTGCTGCATCATATTATCGATATAGATTTCCTGGATTTCAAGGCCTGGAACTTTACTTCCTGCAGTGCAGACCTCATCCCAGAATATTCCGTCTGTAGTCTTGAGAATGTTGCGCTTTGTTATGGCTACAAATTTTTTCATATTGTATTTTTTTGCCCAGTCCATTGCGGAATTCAAGAATCTTCTACATCCCTGTCTAGTAATCTTGCGAATTGCAATTGCAGCATCCTCTGTTAGCTGGACTTCTATTCCGGTGTAGAGGCCTTCAGTTGCCTCCCTAAAGCAGACAAAGTCCAGGTCATGGTTTGGTGTAATTCTTTTGTATGTTTTAATCGGTCTGATGTTGGAATATAGCTCAAATTTCTGTCGTAGTGTTACTGCAACGCTTCTTGGCGCTCCAGGCTTTGGTATTGTAGTGGTTGGTCCTTTGAAACAGGCATCTGTTGTTTCCAATAGTTTCATGGTGCTATCCGGAATGTATGTTGGGTCTTTTTCGCCGTTTTTCTGCCATTGTTCCGAGCCTGCATCAGAGAGTATTAGCTCAGTTTGTGTATTGCATTCCCGGAGGACTCTGATCATTGAATCCACAACTTCTGGTCCGATTCCATCGCCTCTGATCACAGTTGCTTTTTTGCCCAAATCAGATCTACTCAGCCGATTTTGATTATTTAACTTTAAGCTTGAAAGAAAACTAAATTACTAGATTTCTGACAATAGTATCTAAGCATGCTAATTGTACAGATATCAGATATTCATGTTGGCTCGCAATTTAATGAAGAAAAATTTGAGCAGGTAATTGAAGAGGTAAACGAGCTAAAGCCTGATGCAGTGATAGTGACAGGCGATCTCACAAATGAAGGCCTGTCCAAGGAATATGAAAAATGCAGAATCTTGCTATCCAGACTAGATACAAAAAAACTAATCTCACTTCCAGGAAATCATGATTATAGAAACACCGGCTATTTGCTATTCAAAAAACATTTTCCATTTGAAACGGTAAATGATCTAGGCAGCGATGTTGTGGTAATAACAATTGGAACTGCAAGACCTGACCGCGACGAAGGCGAGGTCGGATACAGACAAAACCTGTGGCTAGAGCGAACCATGAAAAAATATGAAAGCAGGGTTAAGATTTTGGCAATGCACCATCATTTGGTAGGAATTCCAGACACTGGCTCTGCCAGAGTTGAGGTAATTGATGCAGGCGATGTATTGCGTACTATACTTGCAACAAAGGTAAATCTGGTCTTATGTGGGCACAAGCACAGGCCATGGATTTGGAACTTTAAAGGACTATCAATTGTAAATGCCGGAACTGCGTCATCTGAGCGAGTCCGAGGATTATTTGAGAACACGTACAATATCATCACAATCAAAAACAAAAAGATTCACGTTGATCTGAAAATTGTCGGCGGCAAGAAAATTCCACTGGAAAGCATAGTCGAGCACTATACTAGATCCGGTGAAGAGCAAGATTAGAAGAATTAGTGTACCAAGCGTGAATTTATTTACAGATTGGTCTTTCCAACCCTTGAGCGGGGGTCGCCTAGCCTGGTAGGGCGTGGGATTGCTAATCCCATGTCCGCAAGGACCCGTGGGTTCAAATCCCATCCCCCGCGCTTTTCTTTTGGGAATATAGTTGGGTTTGTAGATTTTGCACTAAAATCCTGCTTTACAATTGTAAAGATGTGTATTCAAATATCCTACTTTTTCAAGTAGAACTAGTTTGAATCTTATTTTCAGTATGGCATTATTTGCAATCAGTTTGTCTTTACTCTCAGTTACATTTTTCCAAAATGCTGAGGCTCAATCCATGATGGGAATGTGTAGTAGTATGATGGACAAGGCTCCAAAGGATGTCACAATAAGATCAGCTTCTTCCCAACTAGTAAAATCAGGACAAGAGGCAACCATAACCATACTAGTCAAAGACAAGGCAACAAACAAACCATTACTTGATGCCCAAGTTCCAATTATGATAGAGCGTGGCCCATCAATGAGTACAATGGATATGATGGACTCAATGATACCAGCAGAAGAAATAGGCCAGGGAAAATACCAAGTCAAATTCACGCCGGACAAAAAAGGCGTCTATACAATTCACACGCATGTAATACCTGATGGAAAATCAATGATGGCAATGATGAACAATCACATGGATATTGGTGTACTTGCAAAATAATCTGGTAAAATCTTCAAATAGATTTTCAAGTGGAGCGACATTATGGTAAAGTCAAGCAAAAACAAGCTTGCAATTGTGGGTATAATAGCTGTTGCAGTCGGAATCGGTACCTCAGTTTCTCTTTTTCAAAATCAAACTCCTGAATCAGATTCCAATCCAAGGACAGTATTTTGGAGACACATCCATGGCTTGGGAATAGATCCAGCTGATAGAACCCTTCTATACATAGCAACACATGGGGACTTTTACCAAAGCGTAAATGGCGGCCCACCCATCAAAGTGGACGAGCAAAGAGCGGATTACATGGCGTTTAATGCGCCATATTCCAGTGATACACCATTATACGCAAGTGGACATCCTGCAACCGGCGGAAACACAGGTCTTATCAAAAGTATCGACGGCGGAAAAACCTGGCAGCAAGTAGCTACGGTACTAGACCCGCCAGTCGATTTTCACGCAATGTGTGTGAGCAAGTCTGATCCAAATTTGATAATTGGGTTTGATAGCGCGGGACGAGGCCTCTTCAAAACTATTGATGCAGGACAAAACTGGCAGAAATTGGAATTTCCGGAATACATTTCGGCATTGGCTATCTCTCCAACTGATCCAAATGTCGTATTTGCTGGAACTGGAAAGGGAATTTTTGTCTCAAATGACGGTGCAAGCACCTGGACAAAGCTTTCAGAATATGATGGCCAACTGATACTTGCCTTGAGCTTTGATGAAAACGGAGTTCTTTACTCCTCAACTGATGGGAATGGCCTTGCCAGATCATCAGATCTTGGGCAAACCTGGG
>CAYOBG010000015.1:0-20444 GCA_964402265.1 uncultured Candidatus Nitrosotenuis sp.
ACTGATGCAAAAAATGCCGGGACATCTTCTGGTTTTGTCTCCTCTCGAATCAGGATTACTTTGGCTCCGTTCTCGCCCATTGCAACTGCTCTTTTAACATCAAACACTGCAACACCGCTTGCAGCCCCTGGTGATGCTGCAATCCCTCGAACTACTTTGGTGAATTGCTTTGCCTTTTCATAGTCGATTGTCTTGTGGAGCAATTGTTCTAGTTGGTCTGCGTTTAGTCGTAGTAAGGCTCGGTCTTTGGTTACTAGTTTTTCTTTTACCATATCAACTGAGGTCTTTATCATTCCGGCTGCGTTCATCTTGGCAGACCTTGTCTGTAAAAGATAGAACTTGCCTTGCTCTATTGTAAACTCGATGTCTTGTGGCTCTTTGTAGTGTTTTTCCAGTTTTTTACACGTGTTTAGTAGTAACTGGTAGCTCTTTGGCATCTCTGTTTTCATTTCATCTACTGGCTTTGGTGTACGAACCCCTGCTACGACATCCTCGCCTTGTGCATTAACTAGGTATTCGCCAAAGATCTTGTTGGTGCCATCCCCTGGGTTTCTTGTAAATACCACACCTGTTGCGCTATCACTTCCCATGTTACCAAAAGCCATGGCAACCACATTTACTGCGGTTCCGTCTGCAATGTCTTTGGTGATGTGGTTTTTCTCTCTATATACAATGGCGCGCTCGCCCATCCAGCTGTTAAAGACTGCCTTTACTGCTAGCTGTAGTTGCTCGTCTGGATGTGTTGGAAATGGCTTGCCTGTAAGAGTCTGGCAAATCTGTTTGTATTGTGATACGACACTTTTTAGTGATTGCTCGTTTAGGTCGCTATCTATTGTGACTCCTTGCTGTTTCTTTGCATCCTCTAAGACATGGTCAAATTTCTTATCATCCACACCAAACACTACCTTACCAAACAATTGGACAAACCTGCGATAGGAATCCCACGCAAACCTTGGGTTGTTTGTTTTCTTGGTTAGTGCCTCAACTGTGACATCGTTTAGCCCTAAATTGAGAATGGTATCCATCATGCCAGGCATTGATAATGCTGCGCCAGAGCGGACAGATACTAAAAGTGGGTTTGTATTAGAGTTCCATTTTTTCCCTGACTTTCTTTCTAGTTTGGCAATGTTCTTTTTTACCTGAACCCATAATTCTTTTGGTACGGTTTTGCCGTTTTGATAGTATAATTTGCAAACATCTGTAGTAATTGTAAATCCTGGAGGGACTGGCAGCTTAATTCGAGTCATCTCACATAGGCCTGCACCCTTACCGCCTAGGAGTTTTTTGTTCTTGCCGTCGCCTTCGTCGAAAAAGTAAACCATCTTCATTTTTGTATCACAGGATTTTTCTATCGATTTGTTGGGGTTTTAAGCTTATCCTTGAGTTATATCATAATGACCAGCATTAGAAATACGAACAACACGTAATTTTTTTAAAATTGATCGTAACTTCTTACACATTTCGAATATATCCAACGCCAAAACAAGAACAAAAATTATCTGAATCTATAGATGTGTGTAGAGATCTTTACAATAAATTCATTTTTGAATCAAGACTTGCATATAAAGAAGGTTACAAGCTGAAATTTGATGAACTACAAAGGATAATTCCAGAACTACTACAAAAAGACAAACCGATCTATAGTAAGGTGGCTCAGATGGTGTTGTGGCAGTTTTACAATAATCTCTCCATTTTGTCTTCACAAACAAAGAAAAAGATGGCTGGAAAACTTCGATATAAATCAAAAAATCAATACTGTACAATAAACTACAATCAATCTGGATTCCATCTAGATGGTCAGTTATTGAGATTATCAAAGATTGGTAAAATACGAATCAATGTACATCGAAAAGTAATTGGAAGAATAAAACAGATTATGGTAAAACACGAAACAACAAAGGAATGGCATGCTTATGTGGTTGCCGAGTCTGGAAGTGTCTTATCGTGCTCATTATTACGAAAGAAGATCGTTGGAATAGATGTAGGAATAACGAATTTTACGTACGATTCAGACGGTCATGTAATAAAAAACCAAAAAATTTTCACAAAGTCAGAGAAGAAGATTAAAAGAGTTCAACATAGACTATCAAAGAAAAATATTGGTTCGTCGAACTGGTTTAAACAAAAAACCCACTTAGCAAAAATCCATAAGAAAATTAAAAACCGGAGAAATGACTTTTTACACAAGATTTCGCGTTATTATGTGAACAACTATGATACTATTTTCGTTGAAGATCTTCAAATCAAAAACATGCAGAAAAATCATCACCTTGCAAAATCTATACTGAATTCTGCATGGTATTCATTTATACAAAAACTAGAATACAAGGCTGAAAGAGCTGGTATTCTTTTTAAAAAGGTGAACGCATCAGGAACAAGCCAGATCTGTTCCAGATGTGGTAAAATAATTCAAAAAACTCTGGCAGTCAGAACACATAACTGTCTATTCTGTGGTCTTGTGATGAACAGAGATCATAATGCTGCATTGAATATCAAAATGCGCGGTATGGCCAGTCTACCTATGGGATATGGGAATGTTACGCCTGCAGAGATTGTCCCACTACTTGCTCATCATGACAACAAGCAAGGACAATCGAGGAAACAGGAAATTCATTGCTTAGGCATTGGATAGTCCACGCATTCCCACTGCAAATTCTTCCACTATTTTGTTCCAGTTCTTTGCCTTGACTATGCCGCTTGCTACAAGTATGCCTGATGATCCAAGCTCGATTGCCTTTCTGACATCATTTCCGGATACGATTCCTGCACCACAGAGAAGTTTGGTGCTATTCCTTGCATCCTTGACTGCCTTGACTGCTTTTGTGATTAACTCCGGTCTTTCAGTTGATACTGCCTTTCCAGATCCAATCAGCTCAGGCGGTTCTATTGCGATATAGTCTGGATTTAGTTTTGCATATTTTGTAGCCTCTGATACATCTTTGACGCATACTACTGAGATCATTTTTAGCTGGCGAAATTTTTCCACTAGTTCTGCAATATCATTTGGTGGGATTCGATGCTCACTGTGATTAATCAGAGAGCCGTCTATCTTTGATTTTTTGAGCAATTCTGGTATGACAAAGCCAGTGGTACTGCCTACCTTGGCATTGTCTGTGTGCTGTGAAAGAATTGGACCTGAATATTTTACTCCTAAAAGGTGGTGTGGCGGGGCAATTGCAATTTTTACCTTGTACTTTTTTGAGATTTTCTGAGCAACTTGTGCGAGCTTGGCTGCATTGGTCCCCGAAATCTCTTCATAATTTTTGTAATTGATGATAAACAAGATCTTTGTGATGGTATCTTTGAGTGCTATTTATTGTTTATAGATCTGTTTGGGTGGAGCCTTTCCAGATAAACGTGCACAATGTGTAGATGTTGTTTGTCATCTCGTCTGAATTTGTAAACAGTGCACATTCAGCATCAGTGTTCTCATGCAAGCTGCCCTTTACTGCTGAATCTGACATCAATAGCTTGCCACTAAGCGGGCAGCTCTTGGATACTGCAATCCTTCCCTTTGATGGGAGCCTGCCGATTCTTACCTCACTTGCACCAAATCGCTTGATGAATAGCTTCATCTTGTCTGGGATTTCATCAACTACTAGCCTGACTGTTCCCCCGTTGCGCTCTGTCATCTTTATTCTCTCAGGAATTCCGGTGTGATACAACTTTGAGACGTCTTCAAGTGTTGTTATAAGATAAAATATCTCCGTGTTGTTCTCTAAGATTCTTTCAATTTGAGATGTAATGTTTTCAATTCCCTGTATGATCCTAAATGTCGGAATGGTTGACTTGGTGTCTGAATTGCTAATGTCCTTGATTTTATCGATAATCTTCTTGCCGTCTTTTTTTATTTTGTCAATTTCTTCTTCTTTTTTCTTTAGTGCAATTGATAGAATTTCGTCTGGCTCTGATGCAATGCAAAGCTTTGGCGATGAAAATGATATTGATACAATACCGTTGCTTGATAATTTGTCAATTGTTCGATATGTCTTTGCTCTATCCACATTGATTTCTTTTGCAAGTGCACTTGCAGTGATTGGTCCTGTCCGTAATAGATTCAGGTATATTTTTGTCTCTAGCTCATCTAAATCCAATATAGAAGATAGTTCTGATACTAACCCCTCAACATATGGCGAATGTATCTTTGATAGCTCTGGGTCTGTCCCGTTGAACGCAAGATCCTCCATGGGATCTGTTTCCTTATTGCGTATTAACGATGTTCTCTGTTTTTTTCGAACGTACAATTTTTCTTCCCCCAAGGCTGTGACTGTGCATTTAAGAGTTATTTCGGCTTATCTATAAAAATAATTGCGTAGGATTTATCAGTGGGTTGTTGTGTTTTTGCACAACATTTGATCGTATGAATATAATTGCAAAAATTACATTACATTAAACGCAATAACTGCAATTATTATCATGACTACAACATGCTTTATGCCGGAAACATACGAACCTGTGCCTATTTTGCCTGCTGCCAGTCCTCCAAATATTGACTCTATTACTGCCATGTTGAATAATATGGCATCAAGTTCCTTCATTTCAACGCCAGACAATGCAGAAAAGACATTGCTGTTTGTCATGTGTGTGGTGACTAGCAATTGTTTGACAGAATCGATCTGTGTGAAAAATTGTGATGATAGTATGACGGCAATTGCGATAAAGACTGCATATGAGATGTAGATCGTATACGTGTATGGTTGCAGCGCTGACTTGCGCTCTTTTTCCAAATTTCTAAGCTCAGTTACGTATTTTTGGATGGTCTCAAGATTTTCCGAGATGTTTCCACCGTTCTTGTAGGCAATCTCTAGTAATACCACGACACGTTTTGCCATTCGTGTTCCTGCCTTTTTTGAAAAATTATCAAACGCCTCACTAATTGGCATGCCCCAGCTGATGTTTGCCTTGAGATTTTTCAGTAATGGTCCCAGGTTTCCCATGTTTCGCTCAGGTATGATGAGTATTGCCTGAACTAGATTGGAACCACTTTGAATGGAGCTAACTAGAGACAACAAAAACAACGGGAGGTGTCTGTCGACCCCCTCTCTTCTCTGTACTTCTTTTAGTTGTAATAATGTGAGCGGTATGACACCTGCAAGTATTCCGAAAATTATTCCAATGTCACGCGTTATTATGTGAATGGAATCAGAAAGGTAAAAGCTGGACGATATAACAATCATGCTTGCAATTGCGGAAATTATAATGACTCGGAACTTTTCTGATTTTACCATTGGCAGCTTGGGCATCACTATATCCTTTGGCCTTTGGCGTGTCTTTGTACTCAATTTCTTACCTCTTTGGCACCATTGAATGCATCATCAATAACATGACTATGCCAAATAATGGCACCAAAACATACGTGAGCATGTTCATTAGCGTGATTAAATCAAATCCTCCCAAGTCTGGACTCATGATTGCCATTATGGATAACATAATGACTGCCATCAATGGAAACACGATTAGCAAGATGGTGTACATTTCTGCCATCACACCAAGGGATTCAGTTGATCTCTTGACATTGATCTTTTTTTCTTCTAGATGTACCTTGGCTGTTGCCAAAAAATATTCTCTGAGGTTTCCACCTGCCTTGAACGTAATTATGGCGCCTTCTAATAATTCAGAGTAAGAGCCCCTTGGGGTTCGCTTGATTAGGTCATTTACTGCAGTGATAACATCCATTCCCAAAACCTCGATGTTTCGTGTCACAAATCGGGCATCCTTGACTATCTCCTCGTTTGATAGTTCTTGCGCAATTGCCTTGAAGACTCCCTCTAATGATAATCCGCTTGCGCACAAGGTAGCCATGTATCCGATGAAATGAGGCGTTTCATCTTTTAGCTTGTCTAGTCTAGTCTTTGCATTGAGTACTGGCGTTACCTGCAATATGGCAAATGTCATCAATCCTAATCCTAATGATCCCACAATGGCAAGCAGTCCTGCAACAAGTGGCTCGATATTCAAAATTATTGACGCTATCAGCGTGATTACAAAGCCGACTGCGCTGGCAATTATGCTTGATAAAACCATTGATGCAACAAACACCTCAAAGGGAACCGGCATCATCGCCTGCTTGATGTTCTCATTAAGTCGTGGCAGCTTTGGATACAAAAAATAGACGTGCTTGTTTAGTAATCTGTAACTAAAGACCTGAAAATTTGAAGGCTGGTTTTTCTGCTCTACCTGAGCATTGCTTTTTAGCAGTCCCATCAGCTTTCAATCACCAGTCTCTTTTTCTCATAAAACCTATCTGAATTGGAATAAAATTCCAAAATGTTTTGCATTACTTCCTTGTGTCCCCGTATGTTGTTTTGTACAAGCCAGTCAAGCGCAGTCTTGCGTTTTTTTAGCTCGTACACAATCTCATCATCTGTAATGCCTGTTTTTTCTTTAATTTTTTCTAGAACCAGACTGCTTCCAGCATATTCATGCTTGTCGTCGTTTGGGTTCCACTTGAAAATGTCATGAGTTTTGATCTCGCCAGTTTTTTCGTCAAGGCCTGCAATTTCTGAAATCTTGATAATTCTTCTAATGGATTTGTCATTGATTCGAAGCTTTAGTTGTAATGTGATAAGATCCAAAGTGTTTGCAATTAGTGCCTTTGGTACATCCATTGGGGAGGACACCAGTCTTGTTAGGGTGGCCTCTACAGAATCTGCGTGAATAGATGAAAATCCTCCGTGGCCTGTTGCCATTGCCTGAAATAACGTGTATGCCTCTCTTCCTCTGGTTTCACCTACTATGAGAATGTCTGGTCTTTGTCGTAGTGCGGCTCTGAGAAGATCAAACTGTGTGATTTCACCTATCTGTCCGTCTGTAAAGTTTTGACGGGAGACAGCTGGAATCCAGTTCTCGTGTAGCAAGTTTAGCTCATGCGTGTCTTCAATGCTGACAATTTTTTGTCCCGGCCTGATAAATGAGGACACCGAGTTGAGAAGTGTGGTTTTCCCACTGGCAGTTCCTCCGGCAACTAGCATCGTGGAATTGTTCTCAACTACATACCAAAGATAGGCTGCTTCATAGTTGGAAATGGTCCTGAATCGCAGCAGATCCACTATTGTAATTGGGTCTGCCCGAAATCGCCTTATGGTAAACGTGCTGCCTCGCTTTGTGATCTCATTTCCTAGGGTGAGATTGATTCTGCTTCCGTCCGGTAGTGCGGCATCGACTATTGGGTTTGCAAGTGATGCGTGTTTTCCGCCAACGTAAGACATTTTCTGTACAAAATTATTGAGCTCGTCTTCGTTTTCAAATATGATATTAGTTGGGACTGACTCGAATTCTCGATGCCAGATGTATAGTGGTACGTTTACTCCATCACAGCTAATCTCCTCGATTAGATGGTCTCTCATGAGCGGCTCTATCTTTCCAAGGTACACAAAATCCCTAATAGCATAATACGTGATCTTTGATAATGTTCTGGTTGGAATTTCCATGTTGTATTTTTTGATCAGGTCTAGGATCTTTGTCTTGAGTTCTCGCGCCGCATCTTTTTTTGTCTTGATGCTGTTTAGTGTTATGTCTAGCTCTGAGACTAGAAGTTTTTTTATTACCTTGAAATTTGCGTCATCTGTTTTACTCATCTGTGGTTCAATTATGACATAGCGCAAACCATTCTTTGATGTAAGATCCTTGATTAGGCCTGCATAAATTTCCGCATCTTCAAATTCTATTTTGTTTAGCGTTTTGAATTTGGGCACTAAGTCCTTTACATCACCAGTACCCAGCGTGACATTTGTATTTGATAGTGTTGGTTTTTGCAATTTGGTATTGTCTTTTTTTACCACAAATTTTCCAAAGTCAAATGGCGAGGTTTTCTTTATCCGAATAAATGAAAACCCTTTAGAATTTCTACTAAAATCCATTATGTTGATTTGTCTTTAAATGGCTCATAAGAGATTGGGAGTGCAAATGAACAGCATCCCGTTTACATTTTTGGAATCGAAAATTATTCTAGGACAATCATGTTTCAGATTAATCGACTAAAGGGAAAAAATGATTCCAAGGCTCAAAAGCTAGACACAATCAAGGAAAAAGATCTGCCCGATGATTTGGCAAAATGGCAGGAACAAAACAGTGACAAAATCACAAAAATCGTCAAAAAGGCAAAGGATGGGTATAATGGTCTGCTCGTGCCTGAAGTTGACCACAAAACCGCCAAGTTTGGGTATAGAATCTTACGAGAGATGGGTGAAGAATATGATGTACCATTCCTGGATAATCTGTCACAGGTTGGCATATTTGAAAAATTCATCAACAACAAGTTTCTTGTGTGTCCTGAACACCAATCGTCGTTTTTACTCACAGTTAGAATCAACTGCCCAAAATGTAACTCCATTAATGTCGAAAAACTGAATCTTTTGGAACACAAAACCTGTGGATATATCTCTGAGAAAAGGCATTTTGGGAAACTAGACAATGGAGAATTAAAGTGTCCTTCATGCAAAAAACAGATCAAAAACCAGGAAAAAGAGCTGCGACTCCCGGCATCCTGGTATTTTTGCAAGGACTGCTCAGACAAGTTCGATGAGGCCAAAGTCAGTCTCCACTGCAATGAGTTTGATCATGATTTCACTGCACTCCAGGCATCCTCTGTGGAATTATACAATTATGTCCTGTCTGATTCGACTCAAAAATCATCAATTGATCAGGACAAGCTAAAAGAAGAGATCTCTAAAATTCTCACAAAACATGGTTATTCAGTCAATGAGAATTATACCACAAAAGGAAAAAGTGGACTGGACCACAGTGTGGATATTGTTGGAATTGATGGCGCAGGACAATCTGTTTTCATCTTTGTGAATAATTCCGATGAGAGCAATTCCGAGATTGATTCAAGGTTAATTCAAATTCTTGATACCTCACCAAAGATAGCAATTCTAATTGGTTTTTCCTCAATATCAGAAAAGACAAAATCCATTGCATCAAAGTATAATCTCTCCATAATATCGTCTCAAAACATTGAAGAAATAACTGCCGAGATTCAAAAAATTGTTTCTGCCAAAACCAAGAAATCGGATGGCGGAAAAAGTACATGAGAAAACTCAGGTCTAGGCGTGCAGTAAGCCAGATCGTAGGCACGCTTTTCATGCTAGCCATTGTGGTGCCTGTGGGTACCGTAGTAGTAACAAAAGGGCTTAACCAGATTGGCGAGATTAACAACCATCTTGCAAGTGGTGTGACATTTGAGAATGAGCGAGGCCAGGAAGACATTGTATTTGAGCACATTCACTTTGATCCAACTGGAAAACAGGTAACCGTATCCATTAGAAATGTCGGAACAACTGATTCCACAATAAACAAAATAACAATCGTCAAAACAGAAACGCAGGAGCTTATAGTAAATGATCAGAATCTATCTGTTAACGCGCAGGCAAAAGTCAGTATAACAATTTCTGAAATCGCAAACATTTCATCCACACAATGGGATGATCCCTTGTATCGTAATTCTGAATATAAAATAGCCATTACAACTGAAAAGGGGAATTTCTTTGAGATATCTGCGAGGCCGTTTAACACATGAGATTCCAAAAAAGGCGTGGAATATCTGAGCTATTTGCTACTCTGATGTTACTGGGCATAACTACTGCAGGTTCAGTATTTTTGGCAAGCGTAGTGTATGGTAGTGGATTACAAAACACTCCTACTAGCTCAAATCCACAATCATCATACTCAATAAAATTAACCGGCTATGACACGCGTGATTCAACTGATCTTTTAGGAATCACAACACTTGATAACAAATTTGACAAAAAATTATGCACTGCAAGCTGTCAAGGCTTTGCAGACAATGTACCACAAAGTGCAAGTCCTGGCACTGAGTTCATCATATTACAAGTACGAAACATAAGCACAGAGACTGTATTTTTGAAGGGAATACAGATCAATAGTGTTTTGCATACTTGGGATCAAAACACCTCAGGTAAAACACTTGATGCTAGTACTAATGATGCTACCGGAAAATACCCATCAAATGGAAAATTTAGTATCATCAGTACCAATAATCTGGTTCAAAAAACCGAAAGCAGGCTCAATTCTGATGAGGAAGTACGGCTGGTAATCAAGCTGGATGATTCAATTTCTTCTGATATTTCGCTAACAAAACCCATCATAACCAGTATTAATTTTGGTGGCATTCGGGAATCAGAAAATGTAATTCTAAGTGGTGAAATCAGATGAGTTATGCCAGAAGAGGAATCTCTACAATAATTGGCTCTGTGTTCTTTTTGGTGTTACTGTCAGGTGGGTTATCTGTATCATATGTGATAATTGAGACCCAATCCAACATGATAAAGGCACAACAGGTCATCGCAGACAGCGAGATTAAAAAAATTCAGGAAAAATTTTCAGTATCGGTATCGGCAGATGATACAAACAATGACAGATTGGCAGTGTATGTGAAAAATCAGGGAACAAACTCTTTGCAAATTGACACCATTTGGATAATTAACCAGACCGCACCGGATTATCCTGCAACAAAATATGATGTCAACTATACCGAATCTGTCTTGGCACCTGGATATGGAACGCAGATTTTACAAAACTATCCACTTTACATGAACTCTGGAGATTATCTGGTAAAGGTAATTTCATCAATTGGAACAATGCGCACAACAGAGCTTGATGTTGGTGGTGAGGGGCCACTCAGAACAAAGCTAATACTTGACCCTCCGGATGTGAGCATTGGCGAGAATGCGACAGCATGGATTTTTGTCACAAACACTGGCACTACAAAGATTCTCAATGTTACTACTGGATCGATTACGGTAACTCCGTCTTCAGCAGTTGTATCTGCGTCACCTGTACTACAACCATTCTTGAATTTGGCGCCGTCTGAATCTGCCATATTTTCATGGAAGTACAATCTTATGGGAACTATAGGCACAGACGTGACCTTTTCCACATATGCAAAAGGAATTGATGAGGCAACCTTAGCACAAGTTAGAAGCGAAAATGGGACAGATAGCATCAATCTGCGTGATAATGCAAATCTGGGCTCTATACTGACACAAACCCTGCTATCAAAGCCTGAAATCTTTATGGTCATCCCATCTCCATTTGGAGATTCTTCACAAAAGGGAGTGTGGGGCGTTAATGTGGTCAATCCTACAAGTCAGCCAATCTATGTGAGTAAGGTCGTAATCAATGCGATTACTCCGAGAGCACAGTCACTTGACCAAATATTTGATACCAATACGTGCGCACCTATCACAATAGCACCGACTACAAGCTCTTGGTCCTGTCCTGCAGGAAATCAGCTGGTGTGGAAGGATACAATTAATCCGCAGCGAATAGAACCCAAGTCAGTATTCCCGTTTCTAGCTCAGGTAACACCCGGTTCACTTGCTGGCTCGCAAGACAATTTGGAAACAGTTGTGATTCAGACTAATGTCTTTACCACACTTGGACAGTTTGGCAAGGCAGGCTATGGTTCTGCAATGAAAAACACTGGCGCGTCTATGCCAAACGTGTATCTGTCCAAAGTGCCAGGTTCTATGAGTACTAGCAATCTCTTTACAAACATGACGCAAATCAAATCCGGCAGTACTGTTATGTTTAATGCAACAATTGCAGATTTTGATACTGGCTCTACAAATGTAATAAGCTCAGGATCAAGACTCATAGTCAATATTCCAAAAGGATGGTCAAATGTAAACATAATATCGTATAATGGATTTTCAGCTCCCACCTATCTGTCCTTTGCAGATACTTCATCACAGATAATGGGTGTTTTGAGTGGCGACATTACCGGTGGAAGTGGAATTGCACGAACAATTCAGTTTACTGCTCAAGCACCGCCAATACCTGACACACAAATGTATGTAATGTATGTTCTAGCAGACGGTGATGTCAATAATTCATTTCCGATTGGACCACTAGCAGAAGTCGTTTTGCAAGTCACACCGTAATAGAATCGTAATTTTGTGTGTACTGGTGCACATCATCACTCGTTTAAATCCTAAATCATTTCTAGTTTTAATGAACAAGATAACAATACTGGGAGTTGTTGGGCTTGTGGCACTTATTTTTGGCATGATTACGCCAGAATATGGCCTAATGGCAAGTGCAACAGGGAACAATAACAACAGTAACAATTACGGAAACAATTATGGAAACAACAATGATCATGATGACGACGAACATGATGATCATAACGACAATGATCATAACGGAAGTGGGTCATATAGTGACAAACCTACCGTTACAGTTTACAAGCTAGTCATAAACAATCAGGGAAATCCAATTCCAACCATGACAATCTTTGGAGTCAAGCTAAATGACAAGCCAGTGACCACGAATGGAACTACATTTACCGTATCTCAAAACAAGCCAGTAACCCTTACGGAATCTGGATTGACTGGATACAGCTTTGTAGAGATTCGTGGAGATGGACACTGTCCTGAGAACCTAGGCGGTACAATAACACTTGACAAGGGACAGCGCATCAAATGTTACATTGTCAATCAACCAACTCCAATTGATGGAGGTGTGGTAAATGATCCACCTACAGTCAAAATCTATAAGGTTGTAACAAACAACCAAGGAAATC
Source organism: uncultured Candidatus Nitrosotenuis sp. (assembly GCA_964402265.1). Lineage (GTDB taxonomy): Archaea > Thermoproteota > Nitrososphaeria > Nitrososphaerales > Nitrosopumilaceae > Nitrosotenuis. The sequence continues at coordinate 12,545 of CAYOBG010000015.1, forward strand.
CGACTCCGTCAATGGCAAGCTTTGGAATCACTCTAGGTAATAACCAAGTGACTGCAAACGGAACACAGTATACCCTTACATCAAATGTTCCAGTCACACTAAGTGAATCCGGCCTAGCTGGCTTTGACTTTGTAGAAATTCGAGGTGATGGGCACTGCCCTGAAAATCTAGGGGGTACAATCACTCTTGATAGCGGACAAGACATTGAATGCTATATTGTAAACCAGCCAACAAATCCTTCAGGACCTATACAACCAGGTGTGATATTTCACTATAACACACTAGAGTTTGACAGATCCGACCCGACATCTGGGGATAGCTGTTCTGCGCCTGGAAAAACTGATCCGTGCATAGAGCTTGCAAACATCAACATTGACAGAAGCATTCTGGTAGTAGACGATGAGCTAAAGACTGATACAACAATTGTTCTCTTTAGCATAGTTGAAAAAGGCAAAATTGATCAAGCGCCAATGCAATTTGCAACCAGTCCACTGTGCACCTTATCCGGAATGGGTCCTCATACAGTAGACTATGCAGAAGATTCTGAGACATTTCCTGTAGTGAATCCGACTGGCAAGCTAGGCTTTGAATTCCAATGCTCTCTGTTTGAGGCAAGTGCATACAAGGTCAGCTATGCCTTAATTGAAACAAAGCGGTAAGTCCCGCATTCTTTTTTATTTTTTGTAGATGAATAGACAATTTTTGAGAAACTAATTACCAATCCACATCGTTTACAAGTATCAGTGAGATGCCTGGATAATTTGCCTCATTTTTGAATCCCATCATCTTTATGATCTCAGTTGAATGAATCCAAGCCAATTTTTCTGTAGTTTTTTCATCAAGAATATTCAAGCCTGGAATGTTTAGTAATTCAAGAACCCTTTTTGGATTACTAACTGTCCGTTCCATTATTCTAGTGGCAATTCGGGTTTTGTCTTTTTCATCCCAATACTTTCCTAGCTTGTATTTACCAGTCATTGTTTCTGGTTTTATTTTGATTAGTCCAACTCCACGTACTGTGGCCATTTGAGGATTAAGCGGATCATAGCCTCCCTCAATTTGGTATTTTTCAATTAATTTGTTGAGAACTGCAGCTTTTTCGTCATTGTCTGTTACAAGTTCAGAATGCCCCTTGATTATCACACTGACATACAATGTATCGGTAAGTGATGCATCTGTTGGCGGCTCAAAGAAATATGAAGGCAAAAACGCTAGTTCCTTATCTACTTCAAACCCGCACTTGGAGTTTAATCTTACATTTTCATATTTTTCTCCCCTTGGGAAGCCGTGTACATATATGACATCATTATAGAATACAAAATTCATTGGCGCAACAAATGGAAATCCATTTTTGTCGATGGTTGCAAACCTGCCTATGTGTTCTGATTGAAGGAACTTGTTAATCATTTCCCTTGATTTTATTTTTGATTTTTCTCCAAAATTCACACAAATATGATAAAAATGAAATTAATAAGATTGAGCCCATATGTGGACTATGCGCGAGTTTATTCTGGTCTGCAATCAGTGTAGAATCTATTCATAACTAATCTCTTGTGAGTTATACTGACTCAAACCAAAAATCTAATCGTATATTTCGTCTTCGTCTTCTTGCTGCTTTCTCTTTGGATCTCGCAAGAATGCAAAGATTCCGCCACCGATTGCTACTACTCCTGCTATTGCACCATAGATTATCCAGTCTGGAAGCTCCGTCTTTTTGGTCTCAATCACTTCTGTAACTGTGAACTCGAATTTCTCAGAGTCCTCTGAATATCCTTCAGCAGACGCCAAGATCTGTAATGATATCTTTGGCGATTTTTGCGGATTGAAGTGTATGGTTGCAGAGCCATCATCACTGGTCTTGATAATATCTGGTGTTACCGTAGAGTCTGCGGAAATAATCCTTAGCGTAGCTCCTCCAACAGAATTTGCCCCCTCGTCATCCACGTAGATCTTCATCTCAGTTGGCTGTTCAAGCAGTACTGGTTCTATCACACTACCGACACTAATCTTGAGTTTGGTCACAACTGTCTTGACTATGACATCTGATTCTGCACTTACAATCCCTTTTCCGTTTGCAGTAATGGTTGATTCTCCATCCTTTATGGTGGAAATCAAAAACTCAGAGTACGATTTGCCGGCAGGAATTGCAATACTGTCTGGAATCTCCAATATTCCAAGCTCAGATGTTGCAAGCTTGACACGTAAATCGCTTCCGAGCACTATTGGATTGTCGTTAAAGTCCACAAGCTGAACAGATCCTGCATATTCGCGTTCAGAGCTGAGTTTGCCTTGTGGAATTGATATTGCAAGCTTTGCAGTAGGATTCTTTGCATAGTTGTTTGATACTTCCAGATCCACATCAGCTGACTCTCCTATTGGGACTGTCTTGATGGGTATGGTGTCGTCGTTTTCTGACTGGATTGAATCTCCTTGAAAGTTGACATGTGCAAAGGTTCGGTTCTTTTCTATTGTCACAATTTCGTTAATTGGTGTTATCAGATACCTAATCTCGTTTTCAACTAAGGTCGGCCTTCCCTTTGAATCAAGGGATATGACAAAGAAATCGAATCTGCCATTTTTATCAAACAATACCGCATCTGCACCAGTTGGTGAAAACAGCATTGTCTGTTCCTGCTTGAGTGTGTTAATTATCTCAGTAACCGTTGTTGCAGAGCCAATTCCCTTGATTGTGGATGACAATGATACTTGACCTGTCTCTTGGCCTGTCTGAATGATTGATGTGCCATATGACGAGGCTGCGGTAACTTTGCCAAGATCACTAATCTTCAACAGCAAATCGTTGCTAGATATTATGTTGATTTTTTGTTGCGAACCTTGAGAATCATAGTTCTCGTTTACTATAATTGGAAAGAATTCCTTCTTTTTTTCACCATCATCAGTGGTTTCATCTATTGTTTCTCCTTCGGTAGTATCGTCTTCAGTATCTTGATCATCAATCATTGCGCCTAGCTGGTAAATTGCTATTGACTGTGACTTGGTTGGAATCTTGTCCAGTGTGAATATTTGCAGGGTCTTGTTTTCCATAAGCGGGTTGTTTGAAGTCATCGGCTTTACGGTATCAAACGTGTCTAATGCAACACCCAATCCCTTTGTAGATGCACCAATCGATACGGTCTGGTTTTCCTTGAAAAAGTCTAGTTTTGGTGAAAATCGATAGCTAAACTCGCCTTTCTTGATTATTCCCTTGATGCTTTCCTCCTTTATCTTTCTGTCAATTTGATTATTGATTGATTCATCATCTGAGAAGAATTCCAGCTTGACATCTTCTTGTGCAAGTGTTGGTAAACCATCAGAGTCTACGAGTGTAACTAAGACCTCAATGTCACGTTTTAGTGTGGATGGGATTCTGTCTGGAAAAATGTTTACTGATAATGATGATGGTAAGGATGATGAAATCTTGATCTCTCTGGCTTCATCGACTCCAAGCTTATCTGATGATGCTCTAAGAAATGCATTGCCAACTTTGTCCTTTGTATTTATTGTTCCCCAGACGTAGCTGTTTCCTTTTTTGATGGTAAGGTCAGGTGCATCTATGGTGACTAGGCTTTCCTCATATTCGATTGTGATTGGAATGTCGAATGGTGCTTGGGTTATCTCTCCGTCAGAGTTTATCAGGTAAAATGAAAAAGGCATCTGGGCATTTACATTCATCTCTGTAGTGGGCAAATTGATGACCAGTCTGAGGTTATTTTCAGTAAGATCCTGTTCGCCTACTGTTAGAATGGCCAGTGCGGATTGTTCAATATATGTGGCAAAAATCTTTGCCTGCCCTCTTACTCCATGCGTACTTACTGAAAATGTGGTATGTTCTTCTCCTGCTAGAATGGTGATTTGATCTGGAACTGATGCAATATCAAACCTGTCTGATTCTAAATTGATTACAGTGTCTTTTGGTATTGTGATTAGATTTCCCGCCTTGTTCTCAAACCAGATATGGCCTATTTTGTATTCTGATTCAGTTTGTTCGATATTTGATGGGGAGAATCCGATTTTTAGGAAAATGTTTTGATTCTCTTGTTGCGCGGATATCAGAACAATATTTCCTGAAACTAGAATCAAAACTGTTGTGATTATCAAAAAGGCTTTCTCAAAAGGATTTGTTATCATTTTTTGCCTCCATAAAAAGAAAAGAGAGGATTAACCACTCTGTTGTCCTATGACTACAGTGCCGACAAATACGGCTCCGTTTGTAGTGGTTATCTTGAATTGTACGTCTCTACCGATCTTCATACTCTCACCAAGATCCATCACTACTGTGACTGTCTGTCCTGGTTGGATTTCAGCTACTGGAGAACTAATTAGTGCAGTTCCTGCATAAACTCCATAGTTTCCTGCTGCTAATGGTGTAGTGGATGGTACGTATGCATATGTCGCACCGCCTAGTCTTACTTCTCCTAGTGTTACCGTTTGTACGCTATCGTTTTTCAGATATGCTGTAACAAACTCGCCACTGCTTTTGATATTATCTGCAGTGCCACTGGCTGTAGCAACAATTGCTTGGGCGTTATGATCGAACTGGCCAGTTATGACATCTCTACCATCATAACCAATCACTTTAAGCGATTCGATGTTTGGTTTACCGCTAACCTGTGATGAGCTGAAGAAGTTTTGCGAGTATGCAAAGACGATTGCTCCACCGACTACTGCTATTGCAACTAGCAACAGTGTAGCAATGATTGGGGCTACGCCTCGGCGTGAATGAAGTCGTCGATTGTGGATGTTTGAATTCATTACATGAGAATCCGGTAGGCATGCTGTTAAGGCGGATGCTGTGCACGAATTACAACATTGTGGTTTATCTAATTCCAAAAAAACTGGTCTAAACCAGTCTGCTTTGGTTTACCAACCATGATATCAAAATCAAGGTCCATTGATGATGTGATTTGGTCTAGCGTGGATTCCATGAACTCCATGTATTTTTCAGAATCAATCTCATCAGGCCGTGCCATTTCAACCGGCTTTACTCCCGGTTTGTTTATGATTTTGACATAGGATATGATATCGCCACGCTTTATCTCGCGTTGCTGTTCCAATAATTTGGCTGCTCGAATGTGTTGTGGTATGGTTTTATCGTATTCTGATGGCGCCTTGCTAATCATCACATTGAATGCAAGCTCTGAGATTGGAATTTTTTTCTCTTTTACCTTTATGGCACATGCAGAGATTTTCTGACTGATCTGCTTTTTTGATTCCTCGAAATCCCGTATGGTCTGAACCTTTGATAGTATGTCTAGTACCTCAAAAAATAACGTTCGAATAAATGGTGGGGTGTGGGATTTCTTTCCAGTCAAGCCCTTGACGTCTACTTTGCCTTCTTTGGTCACTCCAAGATAGTTTTTCTTTCTTCCACTGAGTACGACATATCGGTATTCCTTGTCGATTTCCAGATCAACTCCCTGTTCTTTTTTGGTGTCTTCAATTACTTGATGAATTTGTTCTTGAGTGGGATTTTTAACAAATAAACTATCCGTGTCCCCATAAAGTACTTCGATACCATTTGACTGACATTTCTTTATCGTCTCCATGATGATGTATCGTCCAACTGCAGTTGTTGCCTCTGCTGCTGGCAGAAAATACAATGGGAATATTTCAGCACCCATCACACCATAACTGGCATTAAGAATGACTTTGAGTGCTTGGCTGACTACCGTATATTGTTCTTTTTGTTCCTGAGTCTTTGCCTTTTTTGCCAAAGACTTGTAATAGTTTACGCGCAAATCTCGCAGAGAGCCAATCAACATTGATGTCAGACCATTGTACTTTGTGCAAACCCAATGATTCGTATCCGGTATGGTGTTTTTCTGGCATTCCTCATGTGGACATCGCACCGTTTCATATGAGAGATTTCTTACCTTGATTATGCTAGGGTATAGACTAGCAAAGTCCATTACTGTAACATTAAAGTGAATTCCTTCCGTTGGTTCCACTACCAGTCCACCACGATACTTTTTGTCCTTGATAACTGCATCATTCATCACTCCTTGAGATTTTGCATCAATTTCCTCGCGCCGCGGGATGAGTGCGTTTCGTTGCCTGTGCTCATAATACAAGAGACTTCGAATCCATTGTGATACGCCCATTCTTGCAATATCATCAATTGGCATTCTTGCAATTCTAGTTATTACAACAAGCAGGTTCATCAGTAAATCGTTGTTAAAGCTAGTAAGCTTGTATGTTAATCTGGCATCATTGTAACAATAACTTGCAAGCTGATAGTTTGTTAACTGGTCTAGTTCCACACCATAATTCAGCTTTGATTCATTTAGCAATGCCAAAGAGACGCTGTTCAGTGAAAAATCCGTATACTTGTGAGAGAATGCGTAAATCTGAAATGACTTGTTTGACATTGTACGATACAAATCAATGTGCACGCCGTGCTTTAGTGTGGCAGAATCTCGCATCATGTATAATGGGTTCTCAGAATTTTTGATTCCAAGTCTTTCCGCTCTGTTATACAAGTATGGCATATCAAAATCATCCCCGTTGTATGTTATTACAAATGGATATTCTGAGATTATTTTGAATGCATCTTCTATCATCTTTTTTTCGTCAGATTGTGCGTAAAACGTTGCTTTTACTCCTTCTGGAAGATCGTTTTTGCCGTCATTTGAGCCGTCTTTTCGTAGAACCAAAATCTGCTTTAGGCCATCAGTTCCCTCAAAGCCAACTGCGGTGACTCGTTTTTCTGCAATCTTTGGATCTGGGATTCTTCCAATTTCAGATTCTACCTCGATATCAAAGCTTAATCGTTTTATTTGCGGTATGGGTTGGTTTAGGAGTTCTGCCCACTGGGTGATGTAATCCTGAAATTCTTTTGTGTTAACAATTCCTTTTGTGGTATTTACATCAAGCAACAAGCTTTTCATTGCAAGGGCGACATCTTCAGTAATTTCAAAATCATGTGGGATGATTTTGCCGTCTTTGATTTCGTAAAATTTGCCGACTATTAGGCCCCTGTCATACAGATAGTTCTCGTAATATTTTATGTCGGATTCCCATGATTCTATGATGTTTCGTATACTTTTATCGGTTTGAGTTCCGCCGATAGCAAGCGGATCTGTCACTATGATTTTTGATACTTCATATTCTTTATCTTTGAGAAAGTCTTTTCTTTTTATTGATTCTATTTTGATGACATCTTTTCTGCTGGTAAGAAAGCCAAGCTCCTCAGGGCTGAGTTTGGAATAGCAGTATGGTTTGTGGCCTGTCTCATCTGCCCACAGTATGATTTTTTGTGATTCCAAATTATAAAATTTCAAAACAGCTGAGAGTTTTTGGTTGTCATAAGTGGCAGAAACTAGGAGTGATGGGCCAAGTGTCTTTAGTGGTTCTTCCTGTACTTGGGCCATGTCCTACCTTTTTGGTTCAGAAAACAGAACGTCTGCCCATTTCTGGATTCTTGATTTTTCTAGTTTTATTATCTCGATACCGGCTTCTTTCATCAAATCATAGTCTGTCTCTGGGTATGTGTCCAGGCAGACAATTTTCTTGATTCCGATTGTGATTGCCATTTTGGAGCATTCTAGGCACGGAACAAATGTTGTGTATAGTATGGCACCTTTACTTCCTGCCTCAATTCCCATTATTGCGCAATGCATTATCGCATTTGCCTCGGCGTGATTGCAAAGACATCTGTCAAGTGAAGCACCTGATTCAATTTTGCCCTCCATTCGAAGCTGGCATCTCTTGCAGCCACCTTCAAAGCAGTTTTTCACGCCAGGAGGTGTTCCATTGTATCCTGTTGCTATCTGACGATTATTTCTAACAATTACTGCGCCTACTTGTCTAGTCACGCAGTTTGATCGTAATTTTGCAAGCTCTGCCTGCAGCATAAAATACTCGTCCCAGTCTGGGCGCTCAAAGTTTGCACTCACGATCT
>CAYOBG010000016.1:0-6132 GCA_964402265.1 uncultured Candidatus Nitrosotenuis sp.
GCCAAAAATTACTGGCGTTGGATTTTATAAAATTGAGCCTGTCCAGCAAAATAATATGTCGGGCAAAAATTTCGCCATTTTTTCAAATTATAGTAAACAAAGCGACATAACCGATCCTCAAAACTATGGTAAATACAAAAAAAGCGGCAAATTTTACGAGCTAAATCAACCAATGCCGCCTTTTGAGGGAAAGATCAACGAACAGATTCAAGCTCAGATAAAACTTCAAGGTGTGTTTGCCAGCACAAGAATTGAACATCTGTCACTAATCTCAACTAACACAAAGTCTGATTTTAAGTCGTCAAATTTTGAAATAATTGCAGACAAAGGAAAAAAACCAATGACCATTGATCCGAACAAACTCCTCAAAAACGTACAATCTACATATTCACTGGAGGACGGCAATCTCTGGGTTAATCTTGATTTGGTGTTTCAAAAACCGCTGAAGAAATCTAATCTGGTGCTACAAATCTGGGATGAAATGAGGATTCCTGTTTATGCGGAGATTTCCGATGCTTGGGAAATATCTGATCCATCAAAGACAATCGTGTCCGTAGCTGAAACATTTGATAGAGCATTGGTGACTATAACACAAAAAATCGACTCGTCAAGCTGTAATGATAGTAACTCATGCTTTGTGCCGCTCGAAATAACAATACATAAGGGCGGCTCGGTTGTCTGGAAAAACGAAGACTCGATAATTCACACAATAATTAGTGGTACTCCAAAAAAAGGACCTGACAACAGATTCAATTTCGCTCTAGTGCCACAACAATCTCATGAAAACATCTTTCTTTTTGCTGGAACATATCCGTACTATTGCTCACTTCATTCGTGGTATGTGGGTACAGTAATTGTATCTGATAGTACAAATGAATCAAAAATTCAAAATTATAATGATTTTAAAGTAACTGTTCTGTCTACTGGGGATATTATTACAAATGAGCAAACAGTACTGGTAAAAGATCGCAACACAAATGTTTTGTTGTCTGGGCATTTACCAAATGTAAAAAAGCCCATCACCGTTGATATTTTAGTAAAAAGGCCTGACAAATCAACAGAGAATCTCTCAATTAAGACCACAAAAGACGGTGATTATTCTACCTTGATAAAACTTGCAAAAAAATGGCAGAGTGGTAAATTCGAAGTAATCGGAAAACATGACGAACATGAAATCGGACACGTTAATCTCACAATTACGGACAAACTGATTAAAAGCAAGAAAAGCTAATTCTGGCAATATCTGATTTAGCTTATTCTATCAATCTAAAATTAAGACAATGATCTACACATGGACATGAAAATAAATAACATGTTAAATGAATTTAGTTATGCCTGAGAATCATCTAATCCATGAGACCAGTCCCTATCTTTTACAACACGCACACAATCCCGTGGATTGGTATTCTTGGGGAAAGGAAGCACTAGACAAGGCCGTGACCGAAAACAAACCAATCTTTCTCAGTGTTGGATATAGCTCATGCCATTGGTGCCATGTAATGGAGCATGAATCGTTTGAAAACGAGGAAATTGCAAAGATAATGAATGAAAATTTTGTCTCAATCAAAGTAGATCGGGAAGAGCGACCAGACCTTGACGACATTTACCAAAAGGTTTGTCAAATGGTGACAGGCCAGGGGGGCTGGCCACTGAGCGTGTTTTTGACGCCTGACCAAAAACCGTTCTATGTTGGAACCTATTTCCCAATATTAGACAACTATGGCAGGCCTGGCTTTGGAAGCATTCTATTGCAGCTAGCGCAGGCATGGAAGGAAAAGCCAAGCGATGTAAAAAAGGCAGCAGAGAACTTTATGGCAAACCTGCAGGGTGCGGAAATGATAACAACTCCTGCAAAACTGGAAAGATCTATTCTTGATGAGTCCGCAGTAAACTTGCTTCAAATTGCAGACAACACATATGGCGGATTTGGACGCGCTCCGAAATTTCCAAATGCTGCGAACCTGTCATTTTTGTTGCGTTATGGAAAAATCTCCAAGATTTCCAAGTTTTCCGAGTTTGTACTAAAGACGCTAAACAAGATGGCAAAGGGCGGACTGTTTGATCAGATTGGCGGTGGCTTTCATCGATATTCCACAGATGCAAAATGGCTTGTGCCACACTTTGAGAAAATGCTGTATGATAATGCATTACTGCCAATCGTATATGCTGAAGCTTACCAGCTGACAAAGGATTCGTTCTATTTGGGTGTGATACAAAAAACGCTTGACTTTGTCTTGCGAGAGATGACTTCCCCTGAAGGTGGATTTTATTGTGCGTTAGATGCAGACTCTGAAGGCCAAGAAGGCAAGTTCTATGTCTGGAGAAAAAAAGAGATTGTCGAAATTTTGGGAAAAGATGCAGACGTATTTTGCCTGTACTATGATGTAACCGATGGCGGAAACTTTGAGGGTGAGACCATACTAAACAACAGTATTGCAGCGTCTGCAGTTGCGTTTCACTCTGGCATGACAGAACCGCAAGTAAAATCAATCATCTCAGAATCATGTAAAAAACTACTAGAGGTGCGCTCAAAAAGAGTCAGGCCTGGCCTTGATGACAAATCTCTTACATCATGGAACGCACTAATGATTTCCGCATTTGCAAAAGGGTATAGAGTAACTGATCATGTACCATACCTGAATGCAGCAGAGAACTGTGTCTCTTTTATTGAGAAAAATCTAATGCCAAATGGCTCTTTACTTAGAACATACAAAAACGGCAAGGCAAAGCTGCCTGCATACCTTGAGGATTATTCGTATTTGATAAATGCGTTAGTGGACTTGTTTGAGGTAAAGCCAGAACCCGAGTATCTTTCTCTCGCAGTAAATCTGGCCAATTATCTAATTGATCACTTTTGGGACGAAAAGAATTCCAGCTTTTACTTTACTGCAGACAATCACGAATCCCTCATCATTCGCCCAAAAAACAACTATGATCTGTCAATGCCATCTGGAAATTCGGTTGCCGCAAATGCCTTGTTGAAACTGTATCATCTGACTCAGGAGAAAAAATTCCTAGACATCTCAACAAAAATAATGAAGGCCTTTGGAGTGATGGCAGCAGAAAACCCATTCGGGTTTGGCTATCTACTAAACGCGATTTACCTCTTCCTGCAAAGCCCGACTGAAATCACTTTGCTAAACACGCAAGGAAAAGAAATCTATGATTACCTAACAAAACAGTTCTTGCCGGAATCAATACTAGTTACAATACAAAATAATTCACAGCTGCAGGGCCTTACAAAATATCCGTTTTTTGCAGGAAAGGAATTTGGAAATGACACTACCGTGTTTGTGTGCAAAAACTTTAGCTGCTCACTACCACTAAAAACCATTCCAGAAATAGAAAAACTACTTTTTTGAGAGTGTTACTTCGAGCACTTCGCCCACCTGTGGCCTGCCGAGTCGCTCGTATCGAACCTTTGGCATTGTAATTGATATTGTGGCCTGGTCATACGACTTGATCTTAACTGTTGGCTGTGCACCTAAAATTGCCTCAAGCAGTGGTTGTACTTGCTCTCTTAGCTCAGGGTCTAGCTTTTTTGCGACCGAATCTAGAATCATCTGTTTTTGGGAGATTGGTTCTGTCTGGACATCTTCTGCAAGCGCTATCTGCACTATTCCGCCATTGTCTACTATTTGGTGTATTCTGTAACGAGTGATATCTGACAACAAGTTTGGTTTTGGCACATTGGATTTATTTCATTTGGAATAATCATTCAATTATTGCCTTTTTTATGAGGGCCGCCTTTTCTTTTAGGACCTTGTTGAACTCTTGTATATCGTCAAGCTCAACTGATCTATTTTCATTTTCATATGCCCTCAAAAATGCAGAATACACACATCCTGTGATTATTCCAAATGTGGTATCTTCTACTGAGCCTATCTCGGGGGAATAGTTCTGCGCAATCTGTTTGTATGATTGGGCCTCACTAATGTAATAATCAATTTGGTTTTCTAAAAAATCCTTGATGTATTTTGTTAGTGCCACAACATGTTTTCTGGTTTGATGATTTATAATCATTGATGATTGTAATGTGGATTAGATGTGGAAGCTAGACAGAGACTCGGATTTTTTTAGAATTTTTGATAAGGATCAGAAAATTGCAGGATACTTTTGGCCAGACTATGGACAAATTATGCCTGAGGACAAAATCGATGAAATCATTGAGAAAATGCACAAGAACCACGATCCAATTTCTGGTGGATTTCTGACCATCCCTATGGTAAAGTTCGGGATTTTTGATACCAATGAGGAAGTGGATGTATTGTTCCTATCAAGCAGGCTAGATGACGTAAATGCTAGATTGGATGTGTGGAAGGAGTTCTTGCTTGAAAAGCAAATGCAGCATTCAATTCAGGTTTCTCACACCGACCATGACATGCTGAGTCTGACATTTCCAATCAAATTCTCGCAAACCATTCCACTAGACAAGAAAGAACTTTTGGATGCGATATCTCAAACACTGGATCTCTTGTCGCAAAAAGGCCTTCTCTAGTTTTGACCTGCACTGTTTTTTGCCTTGCTGTATGATGTAAGGCCTGCCATTTCGTTTTCAAATGATTCCTGCAGTAATAGATCCGAGCGAACCTTGTTTGAGGTGTCATTTGTTCTTACCCATTCTATTAGAAACTGATCACTTTCAATTTGTTTTTCCGTGGACAGTTTGAATAATTCAACTGATTTTGCAAATGATGCTGGAGGTGAGAGTGTGTCATACGAGGACACAATTTCCTGCATTTTTTTGATGTGGGTATCTCCAAATGCAATAAAGTCTTCCTTTGATATGGTTCCTTCATCAAGCATTGTCTTTGTGGAATAAAACTGGGTTTGCGTCTGTTTTAGCTCATCCTGGATTGTCTTTAGGTTGTTCCCAAACTGCTCGCCTCTGAGCTTGCCTTGGTCTGCGGAATATGTGTAAAATATTGCCAAGGCTACTATTCCAATACCTACTGCTATTGCAATGTAGGTTGATTTCTTTTTCAAATTATTTGGGACTTGTCTTGATGTACGATATTAACTAGACGAATCTACAATCGTACTCAAACGTTATTAGTTATAATGCCGAATAGTTAGGTAGTGCGCCTCTTACTACTTGCGTCCCTTGTGGGATTTTTGATTATACCCGTACACGCATATTCTCAACCGCAAAGCTTTGTTCTTGCAGGAAGTGGATTTGGCACCATACACAAAGCCATTGAAGGTGCGTCATTGCAAACCAAGCTACAAATCCCAGAGAGTGGGAAAGTTGTGTTTGAAAGCGGTCAGTTCCTGCTTGGGGATGAGACTCACTCCATTAAGGACATGAATCTGTCCTTGTTTTATAATAAAAAATTCATCCGACTTGTTGCAAATTCTGATGATGCAATATCAATTACTGCATCTGGTAGGTTGGTAGCATCTGCAGGCGATGATCTGATCTATCACATTAATGGAAAAACATCCGGGCAAAGCAACAATGAGGGGTTTTCGCTTTTTGCAGTACTAAAACAAAACACCATACAAAATGACAGCAAAGAGCTTGGCATTTCAGGCATACTGCCAAAAAACGTTCTGACACAAAGCATTGATGATCTCACACCAAAACAGGATCTACTACTTCTTGTGAAACAATATGATAGAGTTGAGTGGAAAAATCCATACAAATTCATTGTGAAGACATTTGATCCGGAGCAAAATCCACTGTTTGATTTTTACAAAACATCTGGATACTTGAATGATATGCAAATCTCTGCTGTGGTGACAAATCCAATTGGTGAGATAATTAAAACATCAAATGGTATGACTCAAACCTTTGGATACTATGAGGATTCTGTAATAATTCCAGACAATGCGAGAACTGGAACATACACATTAAACGTGACTGCATCTGGCAAAAACTACGTGCCTGTAACGCAAGAATTCCAATTTGTTGTAATCCCAGCTTATAGCGGCCCTACTGCAAGCTGATTTTAAATTCAAAGTTTTTTGTGGCGAAATTCTACCCAATCTTAATATATTAAAACTCGAGCCGGGTGATCAACAATGAATACCAAACTACTTGCAAGTATTGCAGTATTTGTGTTAGTGGCAGCAATTGTTAGCATTTCTATGACTGACTCTGCCTTTGCTGAAGAAAAGAAAGACAAGGCA
>CAYOBG010000016.1:6232-19386 GCA_964402265.1 uncultured Candidatus Nitrosotenuis sp.
ATGGCCAAAAAAGACGCAATGAAAGACAAGGCAATGGCCAAAAAAGACGCAATGAAAGACAAGGCAATGGCCAAAAAAGACGCAATGACCGGTCAAGCTACTGGAAAAGCAGCAAGCGAAGTTACCGTTGACATGGCAAAAGGCACAGCAAACAATCAAGATTGTGCTGACCAATGCTTTGTTCCAAATACCGTAACTGTCTCAGTTGGCGGCAAAGTCACATGGAAAAATGTTGATTCAGCAGCTCACACTGCAACTGCATCTGATGGCTCCTTTGACACGAGTCTAGTAACTGCTGGCGGAAGCGCATCGAACACATTCAATACTGCAGGCTCATATCCATACTTGTGTATTGTTCATCCATGGATGAAAGGCACAGTTAACGTACAATAATCAGAAGAGATTCTGATTTTTCTTATTTTATTATAATGTCTGACGGTGTGATTTTTTAATCGATATAGTTTCCTTGTTCGTCTGCCTTTAACTCAATCTGCATGACTGACCCAGAAATGAATGACTCATTTCTAATTGTTCTAACACGTGCGACATCAATATGGTATGGCCACATCTCTACTACGATTTCTCCAACTTGGACGTTTTCTGGGGCATCTGTTAGTTTGATGTCCTCTCTTTTGATTCCATATTCTTGCAGTTTTTTGAGACAGTGATTCACCAGTGGTTCTGGGTTGTTGTGGTTGATTGCCCAGACTGTTCCAGAATATTGAATTTTTTCCAACTTGCTTACCTGGTGTATTACTTGTTTTTGCTAGCTAAAACCTTTAGCGTCATTGTGCTCATTACGCGAGAGAGTCTTCTTATCTTGTTTGAGACTGTCTTGTCAAAATCCTCAGGTGATTTTGCATGGATTTCAATAATGATGTCGTATGCACCAAATGTAAGATATGCCTGCTTTACTTCAGGAATTTGTTTTATTTCCTCAAGGAGATATTCTTCTGCGCCAAGGTCGCAATTGAGTAAAACAAAACCTACTTCCATTGTATCTTACTCAAAACCGAGTTTAAAAAAGATTACCAGCGACGTCTGTGAGAAGGCCTTTTTGGAGCGTGCTGTCTTTGACCCCGCGATCCGCTTTCAACTCTGGTTTCTCGCTTGCTTTCAGTATCTCTTCTAAAGCCAGAGTCTCTGCGTTCCTCTCTACCAAATCCTCCTCCGCTTCTATGATCAGGTCTGTCACCCTCTCGTCTATCGCCATCTCTTCTAAATCCTGAACTTCTACCATATCCTCCTCCGCCTCTGCTAAATCCTCCACTTCTAGGACCAGAGTCTCTGCGTTCCTCTCTACCAAATCCTCCTCCGCTTCTATGATCAGGTCTGTCACCCTCTCGTCTATCGCCATCTCTTCTAAATCCTGAACTTCTACCATATCCTCCTCCGCCTCTGCTAAATCCTCCACTTCTACCGTAACCTCTACCTCCTCCACTTCTACCATATCCTCCTCCGCCTCCACCGCGTCCAAATGTTCTGCGGGATCCAACTTGTCTTTTTAGCGGGTCTGGAATGTCTACTTTGATTCCCATCTTTTCGTTAAGGTCAGTCATGCTTACCTTGACTTGTTGCTTTATGAGATTGAAATCACCAATTGAAGAATATGATACCAGTGTGATTGCGCGGCCCTTGGCCCCTGCTCTTGCAGTTCTTCCGATTCTGTGGAAATAGACCATTTCCTGGTTTGGCACATCATAGTTTACCACAAGTGCTACCTCTGGAACATCGATTCCTCTTGCTGCAACATCTGTTGCAACCAAGATGTCAGCTTGTCCGCGTCTGAACTGCGACATGGATATCTCTCTTCTGTGTTGAGACATGTCGCCTTCGATTGCCACTGCATTAAACCCTGATTGGCGTAATGCACGTGCAACATCACGAGTTCTATTTTTAGTTGAGCAAAATACTACTGTCTGCGATTTTCTATTTTCCTTGATAAATTGTAAAAGATAGTCCATTTTCTCTCGGTCCTTGATTACAAGATATGACTGGTCAATTCCCTCACCTGATAGGTCATCTGAAGAGAGGAGGAACTGTTTTGGATTGTTCAAGTATTCTTCTGCTAGTCTTAGGATTTCTGGTGGCATTGTTGCAGAAAATAGTGACATTACCTTGTTTACTGGTGTGAGCTCCAAGATGAATCTAATATCGTCAATGAATCCCATGTCAAGCATCGTGTCTGCCTCGTCTAGTACGACATGTTTTACGTCATTTAGCTCAATAGAGCCCTGCTTGAGATGGTCAATTAGTCTTCCAGGTGTTGCAACAATTATCTCAACTCCATGCTTTAGTGCCTGGAGCTGAACCCCCATGCCTTGTCCTCCGTAAATCGAGACTGCCTTGATTCCTGTGTGCTTTGCGAATTTTTTGAACTCGTCTGTGATTTGCATTGCAAGCTCACGTGTTGGTGCTAGTACCAACCCTTGAATGATCTTGTTTGGTTCTGAGCTTTGCAGCATTGATATTGCATATGCTGCAGTCTTTCCAGTTCCGGTGTGGGCTTGGCCTATTACGTCTCTGCCTGAAAGTAAAACTGGTATCGTAGCCTCTTGGATTGGGAATGGTTCTTCAAACCCCATCTCCTTTATTCCATTTAAAATGGACTGTTTAATTCCTAATTGGTCAAATGTTGTCAAATTATTTTCCTAAGCAATGACAGACAAAGAAGCTCATTGCTTATTTTCCGTCATTATAGCCTAATGCGCTTTGAGGTTTATGCTCCTCTAATAAATCCTTGGAACAAGAAATTGAAAAAAGCCAATAGAGGGATTTGGACCCTCGACCCTCGGTTTACAAAACCGATGCTCTGCCAGGCTGAGCTATATTGGCAACGATTTTCTAACAAAATAGAGCGTTTTAAAATGTTAGTGCGGCCCGTCACTCTTTAATAGAGTGGAATAGGAAATCCTGTAAATGAAGTGGTTACCGCCAAAGAAGCTCAAGGTTTTGATGGTGTTGTTTTTTGCAACGGGTGGCTGGGGAATAATTTCAGGAACATTTCTGATAAAACCAACAATGATGTTTATCGTATACTTTGGCCTGATTAACATCTGCATTGGCGGATTTTTAGGGTACAGATTCTTTACGCAAGGGCCAAAGCCTGAACGATTATCTGAGAAGCGTAAAAAATAGCGCGAACACAACTAGTATGTTTGTTGCAAAATGCATTGCGTAAGAATGGTTTAGGCCTTTTTTGTCATAGACATACTTGAACAAAAATCCAATTGGTATTAGTAAGATTGCCATGTGGACTTCGATTCCCATTGCCATATGCGCTAATGCCCAAACCAGAACCATCTTTTTTGATTTTGTAAAGTATAGTTCCTCGACATGATTGATGTGAATAAACATGTAAAGCAACATTGGAATGAATGGTATGATTCCCCAGAATCCTTGGCTTGCAAACGGCCCAAACGCAATGTTATAGCCAAGCCAGCTCCAGTTTAGGCCCGGAATCTTGTCAACATATGGGTATAGTGTCAGTAAATATCCAATCAGTATTCCAAATGCGATTGGTGCATAAATCATGGATTTTATGCCTGCTTTGAGATCATAGATTCGCTTTTTTGTTTCCTTGATCAAAAGGAGTGATGTCGCAAGCGTAAAGACGTAATACCCAATCACAAATCCTTCCGAATTTAAAATCGAATCCGCCGAGAACCCGAGCACATCCACGATCCGATACTATCTTGGTTAAATAATAACATGTGCGTATCAATCCCATGCGCGAAGGAGACATTGCCAAAGACTTTGAGCTTGAAGCAAGCGATGGTTCCACTGTGAAGCTTTCATCCTTTAAGGGACAAAAAAACGTGGTCCTGTGCTTTTATCCAAAAAATCATCTCTTCATGTGCCCATCAAAAAAAGTCTACGAGATGTCACAGAGCGTAATTTCGGCATATTCTGAGATTTTGAAAACAGATTCTGTTCTCTTTGCAATATCTGTTGATACCATACAATCCCAAAAGGAGTTTGTCTTGGAATATGGAATTCCATACCTGCATCTGTCTGATCACACCAAAAATGTCTGCAAGGCTTATTCCGGGCTAAACATTGCGGGCCTTCCCAAGCGCTCAACTTTTGTCATAGACAAAAACGGTGTAATTCAAAAAATTTTCAAAGACGTCGATGTCAAGAGTCACGGACATCAAATCGCTCAAAGCTTGGCACAGCTGAAATAAGTATAATAATTAGAAATATTGCTACAAAAACAAAATGCTTGACCTAGTCGCAAAAAAATTATTCCTAACTAAAGGCAAGGGCGTACACGAAGACAGACTCACAAGCTTCGAGTATGCGTTGCGAGACGCAGGAATTGCCGGTACAAACATTGTTCTGATTTCAAGCATCTTTCCACCACAGGCTAAGATGGTCTCTCGCGCAGAAGGCCTCAAGCTAATCAACCCAGGACAGGTTCTCTTTTGCATTTATTCAAGAAACCAGACCAACGAGCCGCACAGACTAATCTCGGCATCAGTTGGTGTTGCACAGCCATCAGATCCAAAAAGATACGGATACCTCTCAGAATATGAGGCATTTGGACAAAATGAAAAGCAAGCAGGTGACTATGCAGAAGACATTGCAGCTCAAATGCTAGCATCATCTCTTGGAATAAAGTTTGAGCTAGACAAATCCTGGGACGAAAAAAGAAAACAGTGGAAGATCTCAGGCGAGATTTACAAATCAATGAACGTAACCCAGACTGCAGTGGGTGATAGCAAGGGAAGATGGACTACTGTGTTTTCTGCAGCAGTATTGATAATCTAGCTCTTTTTTGGTTTAATTCCTTTTAGATAATATGCAGAAGCGCCTGCAGCAGCTGCACCAATTCCCACCAATATGGCAATCTCTGTGATACCAAGTGATGCTGGGATGTCTGGCTTGCCATCATCTAGGTGAATTTTAAGATCTGATGCACCTGCAGAATATTCCTTACCAAATAGATACATTGCCTCAATTCTTTTGCCAGAATCCGAATTAAAGAACCAACCTGCAGTCTCAAGGTCTGACGGTACGGTTTGGTTGTTCTTTACGATTGCACTAATTACACTGCTTGCAGATGCCTTTGTAGAGTTGTCAGGTGGTAGCACCACAACATGCACTATGGAATTTAGCGGGAAGAATCCTACCTTGTAATAGTCTGATTTTTTTATCTGATCCGCTTTGAAATATTTCAGTGGGTCGATATCTGAGACCTGTCTTGCAGAGTTTGAATATTTTTCGGACACTTTTAGCTGCATTATTGAGACCTGTCCCTGCGGTAGAATGGTAAACGTCATTCGAGATGACTCGTCCTTTGATAGGTTTTGTGCTATGTCGTAAAATCCTCCCATGTTTCTTATCTGGGATGGAATGAGTGCGCCTGAAATTCGGTTAAACAAATAATCCGTGTTCTGGAATGGTATGGTATACACAGCAGACACGGTTCCCCTTCCTGAGACCTGTCCTTGCGTTTCTAGGATTTGGTTTGCCTTGTCGTCATAATGGATAAAGACTGAATGGAACTTGGCATCCATCCCAAAGAAATCATTGAGATCACCAATTATGGAATCCCCTGCAGTCTTTGCTCTTTTTTGGGCTTCTCCGATTCCGCCCTCGCCTTCCTCTCTTTTGACATTAACCATTACACAAATGCTGTCCTGCACACCTAGGATGCACTGGTCCTCGTTTGTAATTACTACAGCTATGATGCTAGTGTCGTTTCGAATTTTCTCATCAAGTGCCGGTGAGATCTGGAATTCGTGCAGTGATGTTGTTTGTAATGATACTGAAGCAGTAACGTTGTTTGATAGTTTTTGATCCACTAGGATGGTTGCGGTTTCATGAAATGTCGCAAATCTTGGCTCTTCTGCAAACGCACTAGCTGAATATGACACCATACCAACAAGCAAAAGTGCGGCAAAAACTTTGTACACGAATCTGCAATCCTACTTTTTACTATTAACTTTACGGAACATTTGTCACTGAAAAATTAAAGGTTTAAATTCAGAAAATCA
The DNA here is from genome assembly GCA_964402265.1 of uncultured Candidatus Nitrosotenuis sp. Lineage (GTDB taxonomy): Archaea > Thermoproteota > Nitrososphaeria > Nitrososphaerales > Nitrosopumilaceae > Nitrosotenuis. Next base: position 12,235 of record CAYOBG010000016.1, read on the forward strand.
TTGCCACACATTGACATCGATTCAAACCGTTCGGGGAACATAAAAAAAATGACTGGCAGCCAGTGCGTAAAGGCTGCCAGCCCCATTTACTTTAACGAAATTAGCTCTTTTACCTGAGATCCGATATAATCAAAGCCGTCTTGCCAGAATTTGCTAGATGAAATGTCTATTCCGTATTCCTGGAGTAGCGTCTCTGGCTTTTTGGAGCCGCCGGCTGCCAGAATCTCTATGTATGTTTTCTCAAAGCCTTTTCCCTCCCTTTGGTACATTTGGAAAAGGCTGAGTGAGAGCAAATTGCCAAACGAGTATGCATAGCAGTAAAATGGAGTGTGGAAAAAGTGCGGAATGCAGCTCCACTCTATTGCAAAGTCATCTGTGATATCAATAGATGTTGCAAACTGGGATTTCAAGTTGCCAAGATATGTCTTTGATAGTTCCTCTATGGTGGTGCCGTTTGCGATTTGCTTGTGGGCATCTACCTCAAATATTGTAAAAAACGCCTGCCTCATTACAGTGGCATAAATGTCGTCTATTTTCTCTGATAGTATGGCTGCCTTTTCGGTATCAGAGATCTTGTCTGCAATGTTATCGTATAGCAATAGCTCGGAAAATGTGGATGCAGTCTCTGCTAATGGCAGTGGTGCCTCTGATACTAGTATGGACTGCTTTGAGGCAGCCTGACTGTGAACTGCATGACCTAGCTCATGTGCCAGTGTGAATACGTCCTTTGACTTTCCAGCATAGTTTACCAAAACATATGGAGTTATTCTAGGAGATATGGTACTACAAAATGCGCCATCGCGCTTTCCAGGCCTGATTTGCGAATCGATATGGTTTTCTGAAAACACCTTACCGGCATGGCTTGAGAGTGTGGGACTGAACCTGTTCAGGGAATCAAGGACTAGTTTTGCGGCATTCTCATAGGTATAGTTTTTCTCTTTGAACTTTTTTGCACTAGGTGCATACAGGTCGTATCGCCTTAGCTTTTTCAAGCCCAAAGACTTTGCCTTGAACTGGAAAAACTTGTAAAACACATCTGCATTTTTCTTGCATGTATCCAGTAATACCTGAGTGGTCTTGTCATCGATGTCATTGCCGATGTTTCTAATGGATATGGGGGACTGGTACTTTCTGATTTCAACTCCTTCATCCTTCCAGTTTAGGACCAGATTTTGGTAAATCTCGCCCAGAACTCCCTTGTTGGAGTGGAATTTGCCTAGTAGTGTCTGGTATGCGGTTTTTCGCAAGTTTGGATTTGTGCTTCTAACCAGCACGCTTAGCTGCTCGCGCGTGAGCTTTTTCTTTTTCCCGTTTACTGTGATGACATACTCAAATGCATTTGTTATCTTGTCGTATAGTTTTACCAGCGCAGTAGAACCTGTGACATCTAAAGTGTTGATGATTTTTTCTTCCGGCTCTGTTAGGGTGTATTTTGCCAATAGGCGCTTGTGCCTCAGATACTCTGAGAGGTTTCCGGCATCGCGGATTAGTCGCGTGGCGTTTTTCTCATCAATTTTTTGCTTCCACCACAAATCAAAGAACAGAGTCTTGTTTTCTATTTCAGAGCCAAGCTTTGACATTTTCGTCAATAGCGAGGTCGCCTCATCGGATTGTGTATCTGATGAATACAGTAAGGATGCATATCCTCCAAGCTTGCTTGCGTCTTCTGACATTTCCTCGATTTTCTTTATTATTCTGAAAAAGTCCTTTGACGGTATGGTTGATTTCAGTAATGCCTTTATTTTCTCAAAGTCTTTGACTTTACCTTCAAGCCTTGAGATCTGTCTTGCAAACTCTGGGCTTTTGTGGTCTGATGCTAGTTCTGTGAGATCCCACTTTGCCTGCTTGTACATGTGGTAGGGTCTGAAATTTCCTCTATATCTATTCTAACGACTAAAATATCGCACTTTATTGTGACTAGTTGGACCGATTGTCTAGTTGGTTAGGATGACGCACTCACACTGCGTAAGGATTAGTATAATCCCGCAAGGGTCGTGGGTTCGACTCCCACTCGGTCCACTTTATTTTTAAAAACAAGTTTTGATGTAATCGAGACGGTTTTTCACAAAATATCACATTTGTGGTATCAATACTTAACCAATGTTCGTTATTATGGCCAAAAATTTAATTTTAGACAAATAGTAGAAAATATTTCAAAATTTGATCTGCTGAATTTAAAAAACAAACATTTCCAGATCTGGCAGCTAGAACTTAAATGCATTATAAAAATAATGCAAATGGTATTTCCACACGGAAAACTACAAAATACCTAGAAAAATGATTCACAAAATAAAATCAAAAATTCAATTGAGCGAAAACTGGAATGTGACACTAGAGGAAAAATACGCAAAATTAAGAAACACCAAGCTAATCGCATTCATTTTGGCTGCAAATATTGCCCTGATAGTCATGACCAAACTATTTGCTCCAGAGGTCTCAAAACCACTTGGCAACCTTTACGTTATTGTAGTGCCTGCAATTTTTGCACTGCTTTCGATATTTTTGGCATTAAAGTCTCCGCCTCAGGAGAGAAAAATACTGTATATCTTTGCGGCATTTGCCGTCTTTAGGGCAATAGCGGAAACAATATGGGTAGTGTATGAGAGTGTATTGTTTTTAGACCCGTTTCCATCAATTGCCGATTTCTTCTGGCTAGTGGGATATTGCTTCATCTCAATTTTCTTGTTCAAATATCTTGCACCTGTAAGAAAAGCAGCATCAAACCAAGTCAAAATATTAGCAACCGTAGTAGCTATGGCACACCTAATCCCGACTACTACTGCAGTATACTTGCTAAATCCGGGCTCTGATCTTTTTGGATTTCTAGTATCAATTGCATATCCCGTTGGTGACGCAGTGTTTTTGTGGCAAGTAGTAGCTGGCTTGACACTGCTTTTCAGCAAAAAGCATAACATGTTTTTGACATTACTGATGGGTGGAGTCATAGGCTTCATCGTATCTGATACCTTGTTTGTTTTTATGACTGATTCTTATCAAGTTGGAAGTCTCATTGACATGGGGTGGATTACAGGCTACATGTTGCTTGTATTTGCTGCCCTCAGCTACAGGCCGCTTACAAATGTCGACATACCTTCAAACACTAACAAAAAATCAATCGACTTTGAAACCATAGTGAAATTTGTCATCCCGCTAATCACAGTCACAACTGTTTTTGTTGCAGCTGCCGCAATTTTTAGCCAACATCTTTCGGATGTAGAACTTGGTGATACGCCTGGTATATTTTACAACCTGTATGTAATACCGTTGATAATTGGCGTCTTTGTCGCAATCGTCTTTATTCAAAACAAAAACCTGCTCAAGTTTGTTCGGATGAGAACCATGGAGCTAGAAAGAGAACGAAACAAACTACAAGCCGAAGTCGACGAGAAAGTTGCAATGCTAATGAAGGTTGAGCGACTATCTGCAATAGGTGAGCTTTCTGCACGAATTGCACATGACCTAAGAAATCCGTTGACAATAATAAAATCTGGATTTGAGATAATCCAGCTAAAAGATGCCAAATTTGCAAAAGAAACCCAAGATGTTTTGCCGCGAATAGACCGGGCATTGGTTAGAATGAGTCACCAAATAGATAATGTCCTTGACTATGTCTCCCCAAAACCATTGTTCCTAAAACCAATCATGCTCTCTGAATTATTCAAGTTGTCAGTGGAAAGAGTTGCAGTGCCTGACGGTGTCACAATAACATTGCCAAAAAATGATTTTGAATTTAGGTGCGACCCATTTAAAATGGAAATTGTGCTAGTCAACCTGATTGCAAACGCAATCCAGGCAATGGATCACAAAGGCCAAGTGTTTCTGAATGGCTCAATTACTAAAAAGGAGGTTCTTTTACAAGTCAGAGATATTGGTCCTGGAATTCCGCCTGAACTGGTAAACAAGGTCTTTGATCCATTATTTACCACAAGGCTTGTTGGGACAGGCCTTGGTTTGCCAAGCTGCAAAACCATAGTGGAAAAACACGGTGGCAGCATTTCAGTTGATACTGAACTGGGCAAGGGTACAACGTTTTCAATAAAGATTCCCTATTCAGAGTAAGCAATTTCAAATCATCCGACAAATCCTGCGAAAAAGCAATGATGTTGTTTTGTTGATTCAATCTAAACGCGCAAATTGATGCAGAATAGTAAAGTAATACCTTTTCTATTCTGTTTACCCATTACATGCAAACAGGCAGTTTAATCTCAGATTGTATATGACGTGATATTGATTCGCGCCATAATAATTGACGATGAGACTGATAGTGCGGAGGTTTTTGCCGAGTTTTTGAAAATAAAAAACATTGATGTTGTGGGCCTGGCAAAAAACGGACTAGAGGGTGTTAATCTATACAAACAACACGCACCAGACGTTGTATTCTCAGACCTTGTGATGCCAAAATATGACGGATTTTACGCCCTGACTGAAATCAAGAAAATAAATCCTGATGCCAAGGTAATAATCATAACTGCGTATTACACTGACTTGATGAAAAAGCAGCTAGACAATCTTGGCATAACTGATATTTTCCAAAAACCCTACTCTGTAACGGAAATAACAAAAACACTGTTTGCAAAAATCAAGGCATAATTTACTTCATCTTTCTTGCGGCTTTATCCAAATCATTTATTGGAACTATTTTGATTGTGCTAATTGCAGATATTCCAATTTCTATGCATAACTGTTCTATGTCGTGCGCATTTGCCGCATCCAAAATTATGATCCATTGGTGCTCTAGAACAGATATGTAGAATCCGACTATCTTTGATACTGAGAATTTTTTCTGGTTTGCCTTGAGCTTGGACTGCATCTGCAAGAATATTTTCTTGCTGCACTTGTTGTTGAGAGGGCATGATTCAGGACTGTGTGTTGCAAAGACGCCAAATAACATTATACCTCATAAATTTGATTTCTATTAAAATATTATCACACCATACTATTAGCAAACAAAACATAAAAGCAAATGAAATTCCTAGTCCTCAATGAAGGCTCTGGTTTATGATAAGTATTGTAATAATGATGATTTCAAGTCAGTCCTGCAAATCAAGGACATTCCAGAGCCAGAACCAAAACCAAATGAGGTCATATTTCGGGTAAGGGCAGCTGCTCTAAACTATGATGATATCTGGGGAATGAGGGGGGCTCCGCTCAAAGTCCCGCTACCACACATATCTGGAACGGATGCGGCAGGTGAGGTAATCGCAATAGGTGATGATGTCTCTAACATCAAAATAGGTGATAGAGTAGTATCGCACGGCAACATGTCGTGCCGTGTCTGCAAAAACTGCACATCTGGGCGTGAATTTGACTGCAAAAAGCGCAAAGTCTGGGGATTTGAGACAGGGCCGCTCTGGGGTGGATATTGCGAAATCACGCACCTGCCAGAAGTAAATGTAGTCAAAATTCCTGACACCATATCATATGATGATGCGGCAGCTTGCTCCATGACAATGATGACTGCATGGCACATGTTGGTAGGCCGTGCAAACATCAAGCCAGGACAGCTGGTATTGGTAATGGGCGGCGGCTCTGGAATGGGAATATTTGGAATCCAAATTGCAAAGTTGTTTGGTTGTACCGTAATAGCTACGGCATCAGGTGACAAGCTGGAAAAGTGTCTTGGGCTTGGCGCAGACTATTCAATAGATCACAGAAAAGAAGACTGGAACAAGCAAGTGTTTTTACTATCAAAGGAATTTGCAAAACAAAAAGATGGCATACCTGGTATCGATGTAATCTTTGAGCACATTGGGGGCTCGCACTGGAACAAAGAGCTTGCACTGCTAAAGTATGGTGCAACACTTGTCACAACAGGTGCCACCACAGGATATGATGTGATATCTGATCTGAGGCATATTTTTTTCAAGGGAACAAACATCTTGGGCTCTACACAGGCAAGCAGGGCCGAACTTGAAGATGCATTATACTGGGTATCACAGGGAAAAATAAAACCGGTAATTGATTCTGTATATTCATTGGAGGATGCAGCAGAGGCTCACACAAAAATGTTACAGGGAAATCATTTTGGGAAAATTCTGATCAAACCATGACTGAGATTGAAACATTTGAATTGGCACCGGATCTTACAATTTGTCGAATCGTAAATGGGATGTGGCAGGTGGCAGGCGGACACGGCTACATTGATGAAAACTCGGCAATCAATGAAATGATATCCTATCATACCGCAGGCCTCACAAGCTGGGATATGGCAGACATTTACGGTCCTGCTGAAGAGTTTTTTGGGCAATTTAGGCACAAACTCGAAAAGACTGGCAGCCTATCGAGTATGGTTGGACTAACCAAATTCGTGCCAAACCCAGGTACTATGAGCAGAAATGTAGTCGAGCGAGCCATACGGGCATCTCTTGCAAAAATGAGCATGTCCCGACTTGATTTAGTCCAATTTCACTGGTGGGATTATAATAACATGCAGTATCTAGATGCCCTAAAACACCTAACCTCACTACAACACGAGGGAAAAATCAACCACATTGGCCTCACAAACTTTGATACAAAACGAATGCAGATAATGCTGGATAATGGATTTCACATAGTATCAAATCAGGTTCAATATTCCATAATTGATCAAAGGCCGCAAGTTGAAATGGAAAAGTTTTGCAAAAAACATGGCATATCACTACTCACATATGGAACACTTGGTGGCGGTTTGCTCTCTGAGCGATTCCTTGATGCATCCGAGCCAACAAGAACTGATCTAAACACGTATTCTCTTCAAAAATACAAAAACATGATAGATGCATGGGGTGGTTGGAACCTATTCCAAAAATTATTACACATTCTACATGATATTGCAAAAAAGCACCATGTCACAATTGCAAATGTTGCAACAAGATTTATTCTTGATCGGCCTCAGGTGGCAGCAACAATAATTGGCGCAAGACTTGGCATATCGCAGCATATAGAGCAAAACAAAAAGACGTTTTCCCTCCGACTAGACCGTGATGATCATTCCGCAATTAAAGAGATTACTTTACAATCAAATGATCTCTATGATATAATTGGTGATTGCGGTGATGAGTATCGCTAGATTATTTTGTGCGCTTTATTTTGGCAAGAATTGATTTTGGTTGAGACTCTTTGGCCGTCTCGGAAATCTCTAACTTAAACTTGGCGAGAGTTGTTTGCAGCTGT
>CAYOBG010000017.1:0-19377 GCA_964402265.1 uncultured Candidatus Nitrosotenuis sp.
GTATAGGGGACTGTGGATCCCCGGACAGGGGTTCGATTCCCCTCGAGGGCCTACATAATTTTTGATGTTTCACTGACTAGTATAAACAATAAACTTGTGACATCTGGTGCACTCATATCTGTCCTTGAATCCAGCCATCTTGACTTTGGCGTCATGAGGACATGTCATCTGATCTATGATTCCGTATGACAATTTACTCTCTCGATTCTTTCTAGATTGATGTGTTCTTTATGGTTTTTAGTGACTTGTTTTGTGAAATTCAAAGAGATTCACTCAGTGCTCTGTACCTATTTCGTATTGTTACTTCAGTAACACCAGATGCTATTGAGATCTCTCTCTGAGATATTTTTACACTGTATTTTAAACATGCCATGTATAGTGCAGCGGCTGCCAGTCCCATTGGTCCCTTTCCAGCAGTTGTTTCTCTGGCACTGGCATCTTTTAGGATTTCAAGTGCATGTCGCTTTGATTTTTCATCCAAGTCCAGCTTGCTTGCTATCTTTGATACACAACTTATCGCATCCATTACTGGCATCTTCAAATCCAGCTCGTTTATGAGCATCCGATAACTCTTTGAGACTGATTTTCTCTTTATGTTGAGCGCATCTGAAAAATCATTTAGTGTCCTTGGGGTTCCAGTATCTCTGCATGCCGCATATGCTGCAGCTCCAATAACTCCGTGAATGGATCTTCCTCTGACAAGGTTTTTTCCGACAGCCTTTCGATAGATGTGGGCTGCCCTTTCAATTATTGTATCTGATAATGTGAGCTTGTCCTTTAGCTTGTCTAACTCCATGAATGCTACCCTCAAATTCCTGCCTGCGCTCTCATGTGATTGGCTTCGGCTGTCCCAAATTCGGAGTCTCCTCATGTCCTGTTTCATTGTTGCTGAAAGAGACTTGCCTGTTGCGTCCTTGCCTTCACTTCCTATGGTTGTAGCTAAACCTCTGTCGTGTATGGCAAGTGAGTTTGGACTACCAGTTCTACTTTTGTCAGTTGAATCGTCTGTAAATGAGCGTCGTTCTGCACGAAAATCCTCGATGCGCTCAACTACTACATTACCACAACTCTGACAAAATCGCTCACCTGTAGATCCATCCGTAAGCATAGGTCCACCACATCTACTACAACTACGATTAACATTCAAAACTTGCATAACCATGATCCTAGATACTCTTGTTTGTTAACTCTGTTTTTCCTTCTCACTGCCCATTAGAGTCAAAATGGAACGAATTCTATCAATTCCTCGAATCTTTGTTGCAATGATTTCTTTTACTAGTTCAACAGATGATGCCTCAACTTTTGTTACGATATCATATGCACCAAACACTCCGCGTGTATCTGTTATCTTGTTTGTGGATTTCAGTTGTGAAAACACTTCCTTTTCAGAGCCTAACTCGCAATTTATCAAAACATACGCTGTTGTCATACGCTTACCCCAACATGTATTTGTGGTAAGAACTCTATACGGTGAAATTCTTTTTGGACCTCAACTGATATGTTGTTTTTTTGCAGATTACCAAAATAAACAATTGAAATATTTTTGAAATTTGAATAATAATTCATACTGTCGTATAGGCATTAACACATATATAATGATGTTTAATTTTTTTGTTTAATTCTTGATTTTTCCGTTTAATTTATTCATATTTGTTTGATAATTATGATTTTTACTATACATATGTAATATATAACAAATATCAGACACGATAATAAAATCATATTTTGACCAGACCGAATTTCTCAAATATGTCGTTGTTTCTACTGTGGATTCCAATGACAATCGCAGTTGCATCCCTTGAGACATCTTACTCTTTTGCAGTCTGAGCAGATTTTTCTAGGCCAAGATGTCGCTGAATTCACGATCTAATAGATCTACTCAATCTAATTAACCAATGTTAAGTCCATATTATACATCTGTGTAACACCATTAGCGTAGTAGTGTGAGTTTGCACATCCACAAGGAAAGACTGAATTAACTACTCAGCTACGCTTGAAAATCTATCTTATGATTCCTTGCCTTATATGTCAGTGAAGGACTATCTAGGTATGTTAAAAAATTTATTTGCAAAACTAAAACGCAAACAACAAGTCACATCTGTTGACACAAACACAACCAAGACATCTGAAGAGAAAAAACTCGAAAAGAAAGAAAATGATCTATAACTGTAAAGATTGTGGTTTTCGATGGGTAGGATGGATAGATACCTTTTCTAAGGTACTTGACCATGAAAGAACTCATTTAAAAAAATAAGACATCTTTCAAGCTTTTATTGGCAACAAACAACAATTTTATCATAATTTATTTGACAAGGCAAAATCATCTAAAATAGAAGAATTTTACAGAATCATCATAACTACAAAGACCTAAATTCAACAAAGAATACCATACTGCGCAATGAGATGTGAGAATTGTGGCGAACTTTTGAAGGATCCTAAAATTCTTGTCAAATTACCAAGTGATAATACTAATACTCGGGAAACGACTAGCTGGACATGCGATAACTGTGGTCAAATCTGTAACAAAATTACAACTGCCTAAAACACATCAAAATTCTGCACTAAAACAAGCAAGGATTTCGTAAATTTTAGGATAAATTGACATGAAATACTGCTAAATCACAGCAATAGGGATTTTTTTAGGTCTTTGTACCTATTTCGTATGGTGACTTCTGTTACTCCTGCTGCCATTGCAATGTCTTTTTGTGATATGTCAACTGTGTGCTTTACACACGATATGTACAGGGCACTAGCCGCCATTCCCATAGGATCTTTTCCAGCAGTGATTCTCCTGTCGTTTGCGTCCTTTAAGATCGCAAGTGCATGTCGCTTTACTTTCTCACTCAGTCCAACCTTACTTGCTATTTTAGACATGCACGTAATCGAGCTTACTACAGGCATTCTAAGATCTAACTCATTTACAAGTAATCGATAATTTTTTGATAGATCTTTTCTTTTTATGTTGATTGCATCCGAGACATCGCTTAGTGTTCTTGGTGTTTCAACATCTCTGCATGCTGCATAAACTGCAGCTGCAAGTACTCCCTCAATTGATCTTCCTCTGACAAGACTTTTTGATAATGCCTTTCGATAAATGTAAGCTGCCTTTTCAACTACTGCATCTGACAATGCAAGCTTGTCCTTTAGCTTGTCTAGCTGAATAAATGCATGTCTTAGGTTTCTGTCTGCCTGCTCGTTCATCTGACTTCGATTGTCCCAGGTCCTCAGTCTTTTCATTTCGTGTTTTGCATATGCGGAAAGTGGTTTTCCTGTTGCATCTTTGTTTGTAGTGCCAATCACTGTTGCAAGTCCCATGTCGTGAATTGCAAGTGATGTTGGTATGCCGACTCTGGTTTTGTCGTCTCGTTCATCTTTTGACATGTTTCGCTCAGGCCCAGAATCTTCGATTTGTTCTTCTATAACATAACCGCAGTCGCGACAAAATCGCTCACCTGTGGAACCATCAGTCACCATCAGACCCTTGCATCGTTTGCAGTTTCTTTCCGCGCTAAATGTGCTAACGACCATTACAGATCAAATACATGTGTTGTGATAGTTGTCAAGAAGATTAGAAATCCATAACGTGAATGTTGTCTCTTGAATCAAGATGCATTTCTTTTAGCACCTGTGTCATCTTGGAATTGCACTCGTACGGCACTGCAATGAAAAATGGTAGTTTTGCACGCTCTGAATTACCCGCTCTCATGAGTTTTTTAGAAAAATCTTCAAACTGTTCTTTTGTTCTCTCCTCCACAAGCTCGGTGCACATTTTTGCTTCTCCGATGTATCCAAGCTGTTTTGCACGATCAAATGCAATAACGTCTGGTGCATATCTGTTAATGGTAAATGGTTTCTGATATCCATCATAATTTGCGTACTGTATCTCAAGACCAAGGGATGAAAAATGATCAATTAGATTTTTGATTAAAGATTTGTGATCTTGACGTCTTTTTGACAACGCAATTTGGCAGTAAAGTCACTATTAATCCTTGGTAATAATTTTGCGCATCTCACCACTCTTATGTGGATATGATTCTATACTGTCATGTCGCACAGCCAAGAAACATGTTCTGACTGTGGGAAACATTCAGGCGTGTCTTTTGCGTCAAAACCCGATAGGCCAGTATATTGTAAAGAATGTACGCTGATGCACCAAAAGTCAAGATATCAAAGAAAGAGATTCTAGTGGAAAAAAGAAACAGACCTTAATTCAGGTCACTTTGATTTTTTCTTACTCTTTGATTTAGAAGCTGATGACTTCTTTGCTTTTGTTGCCATACCTGTAAGTCTCTCGTATGCTATTAAACATGATGATTTCGAAGTTTTATTGAATTATTTTCAAAAATTGATCCAAAATAAAATCCAAAAGATCAAAATATCAAAATTTGCGGAACTTCATTCCGTTTATTACTGTGCATGACTAGTAAGATCGTGGAAATTCTCGAAGAAAAAATCCATCTCTGGATCGAAAGTGCTAGATTTGTCAAAGCAAAATCCGGAGTTTACATTCTGTATGACAGAAAACTAGAACCAATATACATTGGTGAAAGCGACAACCTCCAAAATCAGTTCTCAAAATACTTGGATACAAATTTTGAAAACAATGCATGCAAGCAAAAAACCCACACCTACCAAAGATCATTCACTGTAAATCAAAAAGAGAAGAAACAATTGCTATTGGACGAATTTAAGACAAAATATGGAAGATTGCCTTGCTGCAATCTTGATACTGACTAGTGCTTTGAAAATAAAGCTGATTTTAGAAATCGTCTTTATAGTGCACCAATAAAGTTTTTTCCATGACTGGGTGTACTGCTATGATTTTTTCGCCTTTTTCAGCTAAAAAGTCATTTACTACATCCTGAAGAAAAACTCCTGGCTGCAATTTATCAGCTTCAAAATATCTTATTTTGTGGATCATACTGGGGTGGTGTGATGGGCTGATATAACAATACTGAAATAAAATTTTTCAAAAAGGTTTGGATCATATGTTCGTAATTAGTCATGTTGGGTTAGTGATTTTCCAACAATTTTCTAGAACAATGTTTCTGTGATAGATAAATAGAAAATTTGATTATCTTAACTGTGGCTCTTACTGGTTCACACAAAAGACTTTTCCAGATTGAGACTGGAGTTTTAGCTGTTATGGTCACAGCGAGCCTCAAAAAATTAGTAGAAAATCCCTCTGATGAAAACGAGTCTGCAAAACTACTAAGCTATGTTGATGTGATTGTAGGTGATGCAAAGTTTCTTGGAGACACAAAACTGGAAGAAAATGTGAAAATGATTACAGATCTGTTCAAAAAACCCGTCTGGGAAAGAAAAAGCCAAGACATTAGCTTACTGTTGAATCGGTTTACGAAATTAGTATGGAACTAGAGCCAAACTCGTTTTTTTGAGTATTTTGCGATAATCATAATACGCACTTGTGCGTTTACTTGATGTGATGACAGACGATCTATCAAACATAACTGTCAAAGACATTATGGCTCGAGCCCTGATACTGGTAGATTCTTCAACAACCGTATACCAAGTCGCAAAGATGATGGAGCAGGGAGGAGTGGGTGCCATAATAGTGAAAAAGAACAATCTTCCAGAAGGAATAATCACTGACAGAGACTTTGCAATAAAAATTGCTGTTAACAAATATTCGTTGGACACACCAGTCGATAAAGTGGCATCGTATCCTCTACAGACAATTAATGCAAATGAATCAATTTTAACTGCAGCAGATTTTATGTCTAAGAAAAGAATTCGAAAACTTGGAGTAATAGACGATGGAAAAGTGGTTGGAATTGTTACCTCAACAGACCTGGTAAATCAACTAGCAAAGTCGAAATAAAAATCCGGATTCATCTTACAGAACAATCTTTGTATGGTATCTGAAACTAGATGTAAATTGGTTTGTACTTGCGGTTTGGGTATCGTAAATACTAGGAAGTACCCAAAACTGGGAAAACCATTTTCATGATTTTATTGTGGTCAGTATTTGGTTCTATACTCATTAGCAATATGTTCTGATTGTCAAGTGGAATTGAGATCTGCTTTACCTTTTCAAATTCTATTATGGCAAACTTTTCTTTTCCTACTCTATGAGAAAGATTCTTTCTGCTTTCCCATCCATGAGAGGCATAATGAAAAGACATCCTAGATTCATCTGAATTTAGGTGGCTTGTTAATCCATCCTTGTATCCACCTGCTACAAGCTGTCCATTTTTGTCTAAAATGCCTGCAAATCTTATTTCATCATCAAGATTCATGACATTTTTGCACAATTCGTCAAAATTCACAAAAAACGTCTAAACAACCCATATTAAAATTTACAAGTAGTTTTTTGATTTGACAATCATTTTTCTTGGAACTGTTTTTCAAGTCACAATGATCTCTCAAAACCAAATCAAAAATAAACAGTTGGCACTAGGAAAACCCATGAAGGCGCTCTACTTTGATGGCTCAAAACTAACTCTGCAAAAAGACTACCCTGCACCAAAACCGGGAGAATCGTTAGTTAAGGTAAGGCTTGCGGGAATTTGCGGAACTGACCTTGAAATGATTCAAGGCTATGCTTCCTTTGTAGGTGTTTTGGGGCATGAATTTGTAGGACAGGTCATAGAATCTGCAAACAAGGCACTCATTGGAAAAAGAATAGTTGGTGAAATCAATGCTGGATGTGGAAAATGTGACATGTGCAGAACTGATCTGGAGCGACACTGCCAAGAAAGAACCGTGCTTGGTATATACAAAAGGGATGGCGCTTTTGCGGAATATTTGTCCCTTCCGGAAAAAAATCTACATGTAATTCCTGATTCTGTTTCTGATGAGCAAGCAGTCTTTGTGGAACCGTTAGCTGCTGCCTTTGAGATAGAGGAGCAATTGCGAATTGCCAAAGATTCCAAAATAGCAATACTGGGGGACGGAAGGCTTGCGCAGCTGATTGGGCGAGTCTTAAAGATAAACCATTCAAACATTACTTGTTTTGGGAGACATCAGAAAAAACTAGGACTATTGGAAAAAATTGGAATAACTACAAAGATTGTCATATCAACACCGGATGAACATACCTTTGATGTTGTAATAGAGGCAACAGGTAGCGAGTCTGGATTTTTGGATGCAATGCGACTTGCAAAGCCTCGCGGTACAGTTGTTCTCAAATCCACAATCGCATCTAAAAACAAGCTAGACTTTTCGCCAGCAATAGTAAATGAAATCACACTTGTTGGCTCTAGGTGTGGGCCATTTAGGCCTGCAATTCAGGCGCTGGTAACAGGAGTGGTATCAGTTTCCGATCTGATTGATGCAGTTTATCCGTTGGACAAGATAGATGAGGCCCTTGAGGCTGCACGAAATTCTGACAAATTAAAGGTCTTGCTAAAGCCCTAAAAAATTCCGTACTTGCTTGATTCCATTTCTTCTTTTATGGCAAGCTTGACACGAAGACTTTTCTGTTCCATTTTTTGCGTTAGCCAAGAAAGAAATTTTTTCTCTATTCCTCTTCCCTTTAGGCTTTGAAAATCTGGACCCATCTGGTCTGCAAGCTTTTGCACCAAATCTGTCCTAACGGATACTACGTAAAAGTGCCAACCAAACGCAAATTCCGAGTCTGTTATGGCAAAGCCGTCTTTGTCATGAACCATTTCTTCAAGTCTTGTTAGCACGGTCGCGATTTCCTTACTTGATCTGTCATAATCTGTAGATGAGACATTGATGCTAATTTTATTCACAATAGTAATCGGTGCTTACGAAATAAAAGGCTCACTACTTGATTAGATGTTTTACCTCTATGTTGAAAAAATTATCCAAAATTTCGATGTATGCCTTGACTGGTGCAGGTATTTCTTTGGTACATGAGAGGCCAAGATTTCTTGCATTAATCCATATCATGATTGTCTGCAAAATTGTCAAAAATCTGTCGTTTCCAACATCTGGTGAACCTATTGCCTTTGTGTATCGTTCAGCAAATTCCCATGCCGTACTAAAATCAATGCACTCTGTTTCAAATACTGATACCAGCTGATCCTTTAGAGTTTTGGCCGGCTTAAACGGAGTTTCATGTAGGAGATATGGAAAGCTTACCTTATCTGGTATGATTCCTGGCAATGGATCAAAGATTGTAACTATTTTGCATCCTGGTTTTAGCTTTGAGAATCTTTCAAACATTTTCTCCATTATTTCATCGTCTGAAAACCAAAACAAAATCACCGTTGCATCAGACAGATCAGTACTTATGATATCTTCGCATCTGAGAATTATTCTGGGGTTTTTTTCTTGATTTGCCTGTGTGATTTTGATTTTATCATTATCAATGCCAACTGATTTTGCGCCAAACTCTTTTGCAGCTATTATCAAACTGTTTCCGGTGCCGCAGCCAAGGTGATAAAACACATCATCTTTCCCAAGATTTACAAACTTGAAAATCTCCCTTAGAGAATCATCTAGAAGCTGAACTTCTTCGCCTGAAATTATCGATGACGGCAAAGATGAAATGTATTCTTCGATTTTCACACTAGGAATTTGTTTTAGAGAAATTTAATCCCTGATGCTCTCTAAGGTTGATACTGCCTGCCACAGTGTTACCCGGACATATGATGGCATGTTTGGGTCTTGGGTAACGTCATCAAGCTGGCTAATTGCGTTTGCGGCTCTAACTGAAACTGGGTCTTGGCCTGACTTGAGGTTTGCAATCAAGTCTGTAAGATTTTTTTTAATGTTTTTTGGAGTGGTTGGATTTGCCGCAACCTGAGTTAGAGTTTGTAATGCTGATTCAAATGATTTCTGGTTTTGCGCTTTTTTGTCTGTCATGCCTGATTCAATTTTGTATTGTAGATGCTAGTTTTAAAGTCTACACCTTAGAATTCCACAAAAACGTTATCTGATTCGATTACTGTTTTGTATGATTTTAGATCCTTGATTTTGGCTGGGAATTTTTCCAGCTTGCCACTCATGCAGTTGAACTTTGCTCCATGCCAACCACATGTGATTGTGCCACCTTCAAGCGCTCCCTCTGAAAGACTTGCCCCTGCATGTGTACATGTATCATCACAAGCATAATAATTTCCATCAATATTCGCAACTAGGATCTCTCTTCCGTCGACTGATACTTTTTGCATCTTGCCTGTTGGAATCTCTGATGTCTTGCCAACAATGATTTTGCCCATGGTTCATCATGTTTTGGTATTTCTTAAAAATCTACTGCACAAACCTTATGGTGTTTTCTAATCTTCCTATTTTTTCTATTTCCATTTCTATTTTATCGCCATCTTTTAGGAAAATCGCATCTGGTTTGTTTAGCATTACACCAGCTGGCGTTCCAGTGGAGATGATGTCTCCTTTTTCAAGTGTCATCACCTTACTGAGCTTTGAGACAATTGATGGGATTTTTATGAACATGTTTGCGGTGTTTGAATTTTGGCGTAATACTCCGTTTACCTTAGTAGTCATGTTGAGGTTTTGAGGATCGGAAATCTCGTCTGCAGTAGTGATCCATGGTCCGCACGGAGCAAACGTGTCAAATCCCTTTGCCCGCCCAAACTGCTTGTCCTGAGCCTGAATGTCTCTGGCTGATACGTCATTGAATGCCATGTAACCAAAGACTGTTTTTTCTGCGTCATTTTCCTCGATGTTTTTGCAATTCTCGCCAATTATGATAGCAAGCTCTACTTCGTAGTCCAATTGCTTTACAAAGCTAGGACAGACAATCTCAGAGTTTGTCCCGTTTAGTGTGGTTCGTGGAATTAGCACAATTGCAGGATCTGTTGGTGGAGTTAGGTTTTGCTCTTTTGCATGATCTACATAGTTGAATGCAAGACAGATTACTTTGGGTGGATTTGGGATTGGAGCAAGAATCTTTACATCTGATAGTTTTACTGAATAATCTAGCTTTGGATTCTGAGACATTACCTCATTGTACCATCCGTCAAAAAGAAATTCCTTAATCGATAGTGGAATTGGGATCCCAGTCTTTGTTATGATTTCTTCTTTTGTTGCAATATGTCCGTCTTTAACAAATCCATAAGTCTCCTTGCCCGATATTACAAATCTTCCAATCTTCATGGTTTCTCACTTGTGAGTGTAAATTGCCTGCAACATAGAATCCTTTCTGCAGTACCCAAATCTTACGAACTGAATTTCCTTTCCCTCTTTTAGCTCAGTATAGTGGGGTTCTGTAAAAACGTTGATCTCGCTGAGGCTTTTTTCATTGAACTCCTCGCCAAAGAAGAGCTGACTTGGAATCAAAATCTTGATTTTCTGTGCATTTTTTTGCGCGACCCAATGTACCTTTGGAATATCAGTTCCCATCTCGTCGCCAATGTACTGGCCTTCTGTTGGGGATTGGTGTGTGATTTTGATGTTGCCTAGCCCCATAAAGCGAATTGCGTCTCCAACTTTGAGGTTCTGAATATCTTCTGACTCTACGTAAAAGTCCTCGCCTAACTCAACTGTTCTTTTTCCCATGTCTTTTGTTGGGTGGTTAGGCATGGTAATGGCACTTGATGGAAGGCTCTGTATTTTGATGGATGCTGGGTTTTTGACCATGTGGAGTCGGATACTCTCTGGATCGACAATCTTGCGATTAAATGATTCAAGTGTTTCAAATGGCGCAAGCGTGTCTGCCTTTGTAAATCCGAGTGATAAGACAAACTTGCGAATTGCATCAGGTCTTATTCCCCTTCTTTTTAGCGCTTCAAGTGTTGGAAGTCTTGGGTCATCATATCCTGAAACCTTGCCTTCTTCAATTAGCGGGCGCAAAATTCTCTTTGATACCGGCATTCCCTCAAAGCCAAGCCTTGAGAACTCCATTACTTTGGGCTTTCTCATTTTTAGAATATCCAAAATAGTATAATACAACTGGTTTCTCAGCTCGTACTCTTTAGTTCTAAATGCATGTGTTACTCCATCGATACTGTCCTCGATTGCAACTGCAAAGTCATAGCTTGGCCAAACCCTGTACTTGTCTGCAAGAAGTGGGTGTCTTGTTTCTATGATTCTAAACATCACTGGATCGCGCATGACCGTGTTCTCGGATTTCATATCACCTCGGAATCTCACTATTGCCTCTCCTTGCTTGAATTTTGAGAACATCTTGTCCCATCGCTCCATGTTTTGTTCTTGTTCTCCCATACTGCACTTACATGGCTTCATCTCTCTTCTGTTTGCACTGATTGTTTCTTGCTTGCATGTGCAAACATATGCATGATTCCCGTTTAGCATCTCTAGACATTTTTTGTAGAGAAGATCAATGTCGTCTGATGTGTTCTTTACTCTGTCGTATTTTACCTCAAGCCAGTCAAGGCCTACCTTGATTGCAGCATAATATTCGAGTCGCTCTGCTTCTGGGTTTGTGTCATCAAATCTGAGAATTAGTTTTCCATCATACATCTTGGCGTATTCTTCATCGATTATGGCTGCCTTTGCGTGGCCTACATGAGGATAACCGTTTGGTTCTGGTGGAAATCTTGTTATGACTTTTCCCTGTTCTGCGCCTTCAAGCGGTGGCAGGCCTTCTCGCTCTTCTTGTTTTTTTGGTTTTTCTGCAAGCAGGTCCGGGAATTTGTCCTGTATTTGGCGTTTAATTTGATCTTGCGACATTTGGTTTACTGAATTTACTACTTCAATGATTACTGGCATGATTTCCTTTACCTTGGTTCGCAGGGTTGGCTCAGTACCAAGTATTTTACCAAGAACTATTTTGTCCTGGGTTTTTCCATGGTCTAGTGCATTTTGCAGTGCTGCCTTTAGTATCTTGTCTCTGATATCGTCACTCAATCTACAAGCTCCTTGTTACAACAAAATCTAAGAGTGCAATCATTTCTGCCTTGGCAGGGCCTGAATATTTTGCCAGAGCACGTTTTGCTCTTTGCGCATAATCAAGTGCTGCTTTCCTTACGTCTCGCTCTATCTGTAATGTTCGCATTGCCTGTATGGCACTTGCAATCTCTGATTTTGTGGCCCTTGGATTCCCGAACACCTTGAGGATGATTTTCTTTGATTTTGGGTCTGCCTTTTGTATTGCAAGCAAAATTGGGAGCGATTTTTTGCCTTCGCGCAAATCATTTCCGACTGGCTTTTTTGTAACCTTTGGATCCCCTAGCACTCCAATGAAATCATCAGTAATCTGAAATGACACACCTAGGTTTCTTCCAAATGATGCCAAATTTGCAACATCTGCCTGGGTAGAGTTTGCACAAATTGCGCCCATAGCGCAAGAGACCTCAAAGAGAGCAGATGTCTTTTTTTCTATCATGGTGATGTATTCTGATTTTGTCGGAATTTTTTTCCCTTCAGCCATTTTTATGTCTAGGACTTGCCCCTCACACACATCAACACAAGCCTTTGCAAGCCTTGAGACCAAACCTGATGAGACCTTTGGATTGTGGACCTTGTCCACTGAGACCATTTCAAATGCTTTTGAAAACAAAACATCGCCAGCCAGTATTGCAAGTGGCATTCCAAATCTTGTGTGAACCGTTGGAACCCCATGCCTCATTTCATCATTGTCCATGATGTCATCGTGGACAAGTGTGAAATTGTGAACCATTTCTATTGCAGCAGCTGCAGAAAGCGCATCTTTTGTTGAACCTCCTAGCATTTGGCAGCTCTTCATTACAAGATATGGCCTCAGTCGCTTGCCACCGTTTACAATTAGGTGTGCTGATGCCTTGTACAAAACATCTGGCTTGCCGTTGAGATTTGATCTTAGGTACTTGTTTACTGTTTTTGCAGTACTTGGAAGTGTTTTCACCATTAGTTTAGCAGCCTCCAATTGTTTGTTGGAAAGTGGTATTTGAGTGATCTTCCTAGTATTGTCTTGTAGTCTGCCTTCATCCATTCATCGAAAATTGCCTTGTGTTTTTGAATCATCTGCTTGTCTGATTCTGAAAGAAAATACAGAGCAACTAGCATCCATGGACAGTAGTCTTGTGGATTTTTTTCAATATCTGCAAAAAGATCAAGGCCTGCCCACTTTATTTCGCTGATTTCATCTGGAACTAGCTTCATCTCAAATGAATCTGGAACTTGACCAATCAATGTTCCACAGATCTCGTTTTCAGAACCAATGTCTTTGTATGGAACATGATACTCGAACTTGAACAGATAATCCAAATTGCATGACGCACCTATTTCTTCTGGTAATCTTCTTTCAGCTGATGAGACATAGGTCTCTGTCTTTCGTGGATGGCTTGCCACGGTTCCATCCCAGTCTCCCGGCCACAGCATTTTGCTTTTACTCCTGCGTGTTAGCAGTAGTTTTCCGTCCTTGTTGAACAAAAGTACGGTAAATGCTCTGTGAAGCTTGCCGTTTGGGAGGTGGCACTTTACCTTTTCCTCAGTACCAATTGGATTGTCGTTGTTATCAACTAGGATTAGAAATTCTTCTGTCATGTGTTATCTCCGAAATACAGTTCCTTCAAACTCGTTTTTGTTTACTGCATTTATGATTCGCTCTGGCTTGTTTCCATTTGCAAAAAATACTTTGAGGCCCATCTTTGAGATTCTAGTCGCCTCTTCCACCTTGCGCTTCATTCCGCCTGTGACATCCATTGGTATGTCTTGTATTGATACTTGATCATCTTTCATGTCGTAAATGAGCTGTTTTGTTTTCAGATCAGAGTATAATCCATCTACATTTAGAACAAAAATTGATAGTCTTGGACGCAGAACTTTTGCCAAAATGCTCATGATTCTGTCTCCTGATAAAATATAGGACTTTTTTTGTCCATACCATAATGCATCTCCAAATGTGACTGGAATCAAGCCTGACTCTGCAATTTTTTTTATCTCTTTTACTTTGGATATGATGGGCTTGTTCCCCGACATAAAGTCAGTTGGTGGAAGGCAATATGGACTCAGTTTGTTTTTTGTAAGCGAGTCTAGGATTATTTTGTCTAGTTGTATCATTGAATTTTTGACTATTGCAACACCATGAGGACTGGTTTTTGCTGGCTTTGTATGCATGTCGTACTTGACTGACCAGTAGTGCCCAAAGGATCCGCCACCATGCACTACTACAAATGGCTCTGAGATCTTTTTTAGCTGCTTTACTATGTTGTCGATGGTTTTGATTCTTGGAGAAAGAGGCTTTTCCTTGTTTGTTATGATAGATCCGCCAAGCTTGATCAGAATCATGCTTGTTTTCAGAAATAGGCTCGTTAAAAAGTATCGAATGGTTTTATGCTGAATTTTTTACAGTTTTCTGCTCAACGCCTTGCATGTCTATTTTTGTTGCAAAGCATTCGTAATTTTGCGATTTCAACACATCCAATGTTTTTTGCAAATTAGAATCATCTACTAGTGCAACTATGCATCCTCCATCTCCCGCACCAGTCAACTTTGCCCCATGTGCTGTACCTCTGATTGTGTTTACCATTGAGTCAAGTGTGTCATTTGAGACACCAATTTTTTGTAGGTGGGACTGATTTACTAGCATTTTTTCACCAATTGTTTTTAGCTCGTTTTTCTTTAGAGCATCAAGTGCTTCCTCGATTAAGGCAGATTCGTTCTGACAAAGAAGGGAAAACACATCGGATCGGTTTTCCTTGAACTGTCTCACCCTAGAGACCACTTCTGTAGTGGAATGAGTCATCTTGGAGTTGGCAATTACTAGCTGGAATCTTGGTTTAAGGCCAAGGCTCTTTGTTCCTTGTTTTGTGTATTCCATTATCCCACCATAAGTGCAAATGCTAGTGTCTGCACCGGATGCATTCTCAAAAACTGTTTTTTCTGCATCGATTGCGAGCTTTAAGATTTCTTCTTTTGAATATTCTGTGAAAAGGCCAGAAATAGAGGCAACAGCTGCAACACAACATGCCGACGATGATCCAAGGCCGACCCCTGATGGAATTTCAGAATCAATGGAAATTTCCAGCCCTGATCTGGAATCAAACTTTTTGAGAATTGTCTGAGCAACAAACACTATTGGCCTAAACTTTGAATCTATGTTCTTGATTGGTACATCCCTTGAAATGGTAATTGAACCAAGATCGGACCTTATCTCTATTTTGTTACTATCAGTAAGGTGGGATTCAACTGTAATTCGTCTATCTATTGAGCATAATACTGCCTTTCCGCCATACACGATAAAGTGCTCACCAAACAAAATGACCTTTGCGGGAGCAGATGCTATTGATTTCAACTAAATACAATTGATGCATAGCCGACAACGGAGCTTTTATCTCCAGCAATATCTCCACTTGTTGCATACTTTAAGAGCCTGCCCTGCTTTGCGCCAAGTTCTTTGCATGCAATCATGGTGGAAGCAATTGCTCCGTATCCACACGCACTTACCCTCCTCTCACTCAATACTTTGTAGAATTTTTCCACATCTAATTTCAATATTGGTTCAATTAACGCCTTGTCCTGTTTGTGTGCAAACTCATTTTCCTCATAATGTGTAAAGTCAGATGAGCCAATGATGATGGTTTTTTTTGTCTTGGCAATTTTTGCAATCGCTGCACCTATTTCCTGTGCAAATTCATAGTCCTGATCATTTAGAATGATTGGCAAAATCCTAAATGTTTTTTTGTAAAATTCCTGAAGCATCGGAACCTGAACCTCTATGCTGTGATCACGTGTATGGGAAAAATAATCAATCTCGATTAGCTTGGAGATTTCATTGATCTGTTTTGCTGCATCTGAATCAACATCGACTGATCCTAGCGGTGTCTCCCATGAACAGTCTTTCATTGTTGCGATGTTGCATCCAACTCCCCAGTGGTTTGGGCCTAGAATCACAGCAAGCTCAAAGTCTTGATTTGCAATACTATCAAACGAATGTGTAGCTACAGGTCCTGAGTACATGTATCCTGCATGGGGGCATATTGCACCGTAGATTTTTTCTTGGCTTTGGTGTTGTTGGCCTACTCCATATTCATGTGATATGCAGTTTTGAATTGATGATATGAGTTTTGATTTTTCTTTTGGATAGAACATGCCAGCAACAGCCGGTGTTCTAATACGCATCTACTCGATTTCCTCTTCAGAAATCTTTGTCTCGAAATCGTCGATTTCGTATTTCATTGGGTCGTTTTCAGTCATTTTTCCCTTTTGGATTAAAATTTCTCTTGCCAAAAGCCAAAAGACTGTTGCAAGTGATTTTCTTCCTCTATTGTTTGCCGGAATGACTACGTCAATTTTTGATGTGACATTGTCAGTGTTTGATACGCCAATGACTGGAATTCCTGCATTTGTTGCTTCTATGATTGCCTGAGAATCAACTTGAGGATCAGAAATGATTACTAGTTTTGGTTCAGTGTAATATGGTAATGATGGGTTGGTAAGTGTACCTGGCATGAATCTACCTAACATCTTTTTTGTGCCAATTAATTCGCAGAACTTGTCAATTGGGGTGCTTGCATATTCTCTTCCAGAACAGACTAGAACCGTGTCTAATTCCATCCTGTTGATGAATTTCGCAGCAGTGTTAATTCTTGCCAAAGTTTTGTCCAAGTCGATCATGTACAGGCCTTCTGGGCTTGCCTTTGTGATGAATGGCTGCATGAAGGTTGTCTTGACAGTGGTTCCTACCCTAATTCCTGTGGATAGGATCTTCTTTTTGATGTCTTGACCTTCTGTTTGTTGGCTCATTTAACGATTTTAAATCTCTGCCATACCGCGTATTAAATCATGCTCTGAGAGACGAACAAGTTCGTTTAGTTTTGCTATTCGTTCTCCCCCTACAACCCCAACCTTGAGCATTTTAGAGCCTGTTGCAATGCCGATGTGTGAAATCTGATGGTCTACTGATTCGCCTGATCTATGTGATGTGATTAGTCTTATTTTGTTCTTGGTTGCAACATCTGCAAATTCTAGTGCATCATAAAGACTTCCTGCTTGATTTACCTTCAAAATTGCGCCCGTGCATGACTTCTTTTTTACGGCCTTTTGCAAGATTTTCGCATTTGTCACTGTTAGATCGTCTGCGGTGACTAGTATTTTTGGGAATTTTTTGGCAAGAACTGCCATGTCATCAAATGCTTCCTCGTGAACTGCATCTTCTGCATAGATGAGTTTGTATTTTTTGATTATCTCTGCTGCAAAATCGATTTGCTCTTCTGGAGTGTTCTCAAATCCCGCTCTGCCGTAAACATATTTTTTCTTTTTCTCATTCCACTGTGTGGATGATGCAAAGTCGACACCTAGCGCTACCTCTTTTCCAAAAATATATCCAAGATTTTCAATTGCTTTGGCAGAGATCTCTAGTGCCTTGTCATTTGTCATTTCTGGTGCCCATCCACCCTCATCTCCCCTGCCATTGGTAAAACGAGGATCATCTTTTTGGAGTGTCTTGCCAAGCTCCTTGTGTACTGCAAGATTCATCTCAATTGATTCTCGAACTGTTTTTGCACCAATTGAGCAGATCAAAATCTCCTGAATGTCTGGCGTTCCAGGCCCTGCATGGGCGCCTCCACCTAGAATGTTTCCAAGCGGGAATGGAAATCTCCATTTTTTGGCCTGAGATATTACCTTAAAGAACGGTTCATCAAGTGCCTTAGCTGCCGAGTCAACAGATGCTATGGTTAATGCATATGCAACTGCTCCACCAATCTTGGAATAATTGTCAGTATCATCGATTTTCCTGAGCTCCGTCTGGATTGATTCTAAATCATCAGCATTTAGGCCTACAAATTTTTTGAGATTTTTATTTAAAACTTGGAGGCTTTTTTCTGGCTTGTTGTCTGCAAAACTCTGTGCTTCATATTTTCCGACACTTGCGCCAGATGGTGCGCAGGCTCGGCCTAGGTGTTTTTTATCTGAAATGACATCGACTTCTATTGTTTTACTGCCTCTGCTATTGTAAACTAGTCTGCCTCTTATCGATGTGATCTTTGGCAAATTTACTCTAACTCGGATTGAACTTCCAAGTAGCGTCTCTGAATTGCTTCATAGAATGGAATGATTTGTTGCATTGTTTCAACTGTTGTCAACATCATTCTTCTGCAGCAATATCTGTTAAGACCAATAGAATCTAAAACTTTGGCTGGTTCCTCTCCAGCTTTGATTCGATTTTGGTAATCATCGTATTTATCAGCAATTAGATTTCCGCAAGTGAAACATCTGACTGGGATTAACACGATGTCACAAAGCAAGTAAGGTTATAAAAACCATCCATGGAATTTTGCTGCGGGAGTTGCCAAGCCCGGCCAACGGCGCTAGCTTGAGGGGCTAGTATCTTAGGATTTCGTGGGTTCAAATCCCACTTCCCGCATTCCTCTACTTTTGATTTTTCATTGATCTGATAAGTTCTGATCGTCTAATTTCTTCTGTGATTGCAATTCTTGTCTCTTCGACCAGAATTCTGTTTACGTCAAGCTTCCTTCTTGCCTCTTTGACTATTTTATCAAAATATGCAAATGGATACAGCTGCAAATACAACTCATCCATTAGTTCAAACATCTTTCTTGCCTCTTCCGATTTTCCAATTCGAATCTTATCGTACACGTCTCTTCGCATCTCGCCAATGCAGTCAAGCAAACCCAAAATGTATGATTCTTCTTTTACTTTGAGTGACTCTGGACTTGGAATTTCTTTACCCTGGATTAGCGCCAAAAACGAAGACGCTTCCACAAATTCCTGCTCTGAAGGAATCAAGTATCGGTACAATGACTTGTCAATGTTTTTTCTGTATTGCTCCAAGAGTTTTTTTGCTTCCAGAACTTTTTTTGAAGCAGACTTGGTATCATTTTTGTGGCAGTCAATTATGGATTCACTGCACAAGGTTATGATTTGCCGAGTGTTTTTGATTAGGTTTTCTCGCTCATCAAGACTTTTCTCAAGTGACTTTGAAATCTTTTCAAGTGATCGCTTTGTTGAATCCAATACCACGGCTCTCAAAAACTAGGATAAAGTTGTTTTCCAAATAGCTTATTTTATGTCGAGAATTTGGCTTTAGTATGGAAATTACCGTTGCGCAAATGTACCAAATAGAGGAAAACGGACACCAGATGGGATTTCCAAGACAACTCATGATGGAAAACGCCGGAGCGTCTATGGTGAAAAGAATTGTGGAGAAATTCCCAGACATCTCTACAAAAAAGATCCTAGTGTTTGCAGGCCTTGGTAACAATGGGGGGGACGCACTAGTTGTTGCAAGACACCTGGCAGGATATGGTTCCAAGGTAATCGTTGTACTGCTTGGCAATCCTCAGGACATCAAAACCCTAGAATGCAGAACAAACTGGCAAATCTTGGAGAAAATGAAATCAGTCCAGCTTGGCTTTGGTCCAGGTGACGCGTCAAATTTTGATGTGGATATAATTATTGATGGAATATTGGGTACTGGCATAACTGGCGCAATTCGAGAGCCACAATCATCTGCAATTGATCTGATTAACAAAACAAAGGCATACAAAATAGCAGTCGATGTCCCGACCGGACTAAACC
>CAYOBG010000018.1:0-19353 GCA_964402265.1 uncultured Candidatus Nitrosotenuis sp.
GCTAGTACGAGTGCTTTTTTGACAAAGCTGTTTCCTGGAAGGGAGTGTCTTGAGAATCCAAACACTAGGCCAAATAGTGCACCAATTGCCGTACCAAGTATGGTGCCAGCTAGGACCTCGCCGCTTTTCTGCCAAATTCTATAGGAATAATAGTTAACCCAAAACTCTGGAGTGTCTTTTTCCTCACCAGATTTGAAAAGATTTTGATTTTCAATGTTTATTGCAGAATCCAAAAACGGCTCAACAATAGCTAGATTGACTAGGCCGTGAACTAGGCCGGCAGTTGCACCGGACAACAAAACAATTGCAATAAAAAGAGACGTCTTCATGACTGATCACTAGTGGCACGGAAAGCCAGCTGCATGTCTCATGTCATGAGTTAGTTCATGTATGTACATTTGATCAAAGGCCTGCTCGCCAAAGGCCACACTGAGTATGTGTCCTTGGTCAAAACCGACTACAAACATTCCAAACACAAAGATTGCAGCTAGTGCAATGATTGCAATTTTTGGAACGCTTGACTTTGAAATTACAATCTCTTTTGATTGAGACATGTTGGAATCGTCCGAGTAAATGTATTTAAGTTCTTGGATGATTCATCCAATATATAAAATAATGAGCATGCAATCAAAGGTCGCGGCCTTACAAAATGTAGTATCAAGAAAAGGATCATCAAAGGTTTTGACATTTTCTGTGCCGCATGTTTTCAAGGCCTTGCAATTGTTGTATAGAGATCATTTTGTTTCTCGCGCGAGTTTTTGTCATGATCTGCACATGGGGGAGGGGGCTGTCAAAACAATGATTGCGCATCTAAAGGAAGAATCATTTGTGGATTCTACAAAATCCGGAACATTTCTTACCACAAAGGGCAAGAATTTCATAAAAAATCTACTGGATGTGTTGTCTGCAGAATGTGTGATCAAAAAATGCTCAATTGCCCCGGGCAAATTCAACTATGGCGTGATTCTAAAGAGATATTCTCATGCCACAAAATCTGGAATGGAGCAACGAGATTATTCTATTTTGTATGGGGCAAGCGGGGCTACTACCATTCAATACAAAGACAGCCAATTTGTTTTCCCAAAGGAAAACATTGACTGTTTGGCAAATGATGTCAAGACTCGTAATATCATACTAAATGAGCTAAAACCTGCAAATGGCGACCTCATAATAATTGCGTCTGCAACTGATCCTTTCGTTGCAGAGATTGCTGCAAAAAATTCTGCACTGTGGACTCTGGCTACACATCGATAGCAAAACTATTTGTGTGGTATAATTTTTTTCCAGTTTATGTCAAAACGCCTTTTGGTAATTCCAGTAATAATTGGCGTTGCAGTTGCAGCTTTTGCAGCTGTGTATTTTGGCGATAAAGACAGCGATTTCACCTTACAAAACCTAGTATCAAGAGGCTCACCATACATGGGAAATTCTAATGCACCAATCACAATAGTCGAATTTGGTGACTACCAGTGCACGTATTGCTACAAATTCCATCAAAGCGGCCTTGGTACCATAAAAGAGGAATACCTGCTGCCGGAAAAGGCAAGCCTAGTCTTCGTTGATTTTCCATTAAACGGCCCTGACTCGGTTCTTGCAGCGGAAGCATCGCATTGCGCAAATGATCAAGACAAGTTTTGGCCATTCCATGATATTGTGTATGAGAACTGGAAGGGCGAGCGAACCGGCTGGGTAAATAGAGACTCGTTAAACCAGTTTGCTGGAACTGTAGGCCTTGACACCATACAATTCAATGAATGTCTGGACACAAAAAAGTACCATCAACAAGTAGTGGATACATATGATTTTTCACAGGGAATAGGAATAGATGCAACACCATCATTTCTGATAATATCTGGTGATAAAATAGTAAAAATCACCGGAAACCAGCCGCTAGAAGTATTTAGAAAAACCCTAGACGGACTCTAGGCCATACCTGTGTAATTCAAGTGCAAGGCCCCGGTCATATTTTGGATTTGCTTCCAATAATCCTCTGGCAGTTAGTGATTTGACGCATTGTGTGATGTATGCAGGTTCTACTCCTCCAAACTTTTTTGCTCGATTGGATAGATCCTGAAAGAGACTCTCATTTTCCATATTTACTGTCTGGCACATGTTTACCCGGAGCAGTATTCCTAGTGTGACAAGCTTGTGCATTGAAGGTTTGATCTCATCTATGTAGATTTGAGATATCAGATCTTCCATGTGGTAGAATCCTTGTTTTGTTATTTTGTATCGGAGTAGTTTTGGATAGTCTTGTGCTTGAATTTGGTATGGTGCTTTTTCCACGTACTGCGCGCCATAGTATAATTAATTACTAGTGCGGCACTTTGCATCAAAATTTAGTGCCGTTTTGGAATCTTAATATTGAATCCACCAAGGGTTCATTCATTGGTAAAAATCAACATAGAAAAACAAGATTCTGTTAAAATTTACAAAATTAAAAAGACACTCGATGAGTTGTCTAGGATTT
Organism: uncultured Candidatus Nitrosotenuis sp.; assembly: GCA_964402265.1. Taxonomy (GTDB): domain Archaea; phylum Thermoproteota; class Nitrososphaeria; order Nitrososphaerales; family Nitrosopumilaceae; genus Nitrosotenuis. The sequence continues at coordinate 2,471 of CAYOBG010000018.1, forward strand.
CAGGAAGAGGAACTGAGCTTATTTCGGTGTACATTCCAAAGGGAAAACAACTACACCTTGTGATTAATCAGCTAAGAGAAGAGGCAGGAACTGCGGATAACATCAAGTCTGCCATGACTAGGACACATGTAGTTGATGCATTATCTCGCGTGCAGCAGCGGTTAAAGCTGTACAAGGACACTCCACCACGCGGTCTTGTAGTGTTTTGTGGGGCAGTACCCCCAGAAGGTGGTGGGCCACTGGGTAGTGAAATCATAAAGGTCTGGGAGCTGGAACCACCAAAAGATTTGGCAACATCGCTGTATCGTTGTGATGATCATTTCCATGTTGATATTCTAAAAGACATGCTAAAAGACGATAACTTGATTGGTTTTTTGGCAATAGATACCAAGGATGCTGGTTGGGGATTGTTACACGGTGATAAAATCGAGGTGTTAAGGGAGACAAGCTCAGGTGTTGCAGGAAAGCACAGGCAGGGTGGTCAATCTGCTAGAAGATTTGAGCGATTGCGAGAAATGGAATTATCATACTACTACAATCGAGTCGCAGAGGTAACAAAGGAATTTTTCATTGACATTTATCCAATCAAGGGTTTGGTTGTGTCAGGTCCGGGCCCAACCAAGGAAGATTTTCTCAAGGCAAATTATTTGGAATACAGACTGGCAAACATGGTACTTGCTACGTTAGATACATCATATTCGGGCTCTGAAGGAATACGAGAAGCATTCATCAAGGCTCAGGATGTCTTGTCTGATTTCAGACTATCAGAAGAGAAAAAGCTAGTCGAAAAACTATTTCGAGAAATCAACAACAGATCAGGCCTTGGAATTTATGGCCTAAAGGACATCATGCAATTTTTGAAAAACAATGTGGTAGATACCATACTAATCACAGATGACACCAATCTGCACCGACTAGAGGTTACTTGTAGGCGATGCAAGCACGTACAGGAAGAAATCATAGAGCACCTAAAGGTAGTTTCACGAAAAATGGAGCTGCTAAACTCACCATGCCCTAGCTGCAAATCCATGGATTCAGAGGCAACAGTACAGGATATTGTTGACTATCTATCCACTATTGCCATACCCGTTGGCACAAAAATTGAGGTAATATCTGGCACATCAGAATATGGAGTAATGCTTTCCAGCCTAGGCAAGGCAGGCGCCATACTACGGTATAATCCTAATCTGTAACAGGCACGATTAGGAACAATTTGATGAGTGCAGTGCATTACATTGTCTTGATTTTTCTGCAGAGTAGTCCTGCTCTTGATATGCCCGCAGGCACACATGTATTCAATGACAATACATGTCGTGGTCAACAAGAAAGAATATGCAGCAATCAAAGAATATGCCAAAATGTGTGATGAAATAGTATCTAGTTTAATTCGCAAAATCATTATTCAGGAAATTGCTTTTTTGAAGAACACTCCAAGGGACATACCGGTAGAATATGCATATCGTATGACAATACCTGATGATGTCTCTGATGAGGAAAAAGTCATCGAAGACAACCACAACAAAATCAGGGCAATTATTGGATTGAAAAAAATTAGATGGAGTTGATTTTATGATTAACATTTCTCAAAAAACAACCATAGTAATTGATGATGAACACGATAATGCAGACGTATTTGCAGAATATCTCAGTCTATACAACTTTGATGTTCTAGCTACTGGGCATGATGGCAAATCTGCATTTGAGCTGTATCAAAAACTAAGGCCGGAAGTTGTATTCTTGGACTTGATGATGCCCGTGTATGATGGATTTTATGGGCTGGAAAAAATAAAACGCTTTGATCCTAGTGCCAAAGTCATCATAGTGACTGCAGATGCCAGTGAGGCCTCAACAAGAAGAATTGCACTTCTCGGAGCAGACGCAGTAGTATACAAGCCAGTCAAGATGAATGAGATCCTTTTGGCAGTAAAGAAACTAGAGGAGGTTGCGACTAGTTGAAAGGAGAATATGTTCTGGATATGGAGTCAAAAAGGACACTACTTTATGCAATAAACCAGTCACTAAAGCAGCAAAACCGCGAGATTGTAAAACAATGTCAGATAACAAATTTCAAACAACCAAAAAAACACAAGACCATTAGCAAATCAAATGCATTACTAATTGCATCTGCAATATCGATAGGAATAATCACTGCGTACGGATTAAACCCATATTATACACATTATACTAGCTCGGAGTTTAGAACGCAGTACCTAATAGAAAACCTTCGAGGCGACACTGTAGAAACATGGAAACATTGGAATGTATTGGACACTGACAGCATTGTAGTAAACATAGTTAACGCAGATTCCATATCTGATGAAAAAATTGATGCGATTAGAAATGCCATTTTATCAGAAAAGACTGTCCAGATTGAAGATTATCTACAGCACAAAGGCCCAAAAGGCTCATCATCGACATATTATGAAGGCTGGACTGGTGCAGTACGTGCTGCAAATGGCCCAACTGCATTTTACATACCGCAGAGCTTTACCATAATTGAATCATCAAAAGGAGAGGGCCAAATCACAATACGCCTAGCAACTGAAACAAACGCGGATGGATACACTGGTTATACAAAATCCACTGTAGAAAACGACCAAATTCTGAAATCTGCAATAACAATCTATGATGCAAATGAACTATCAGTAGAACAAATTGAAATCATACTGCGACATGAATTTGGACATGCGTTAGGCCTTGCACATTCTACGGCATCAGAAGACCTAATGGCCCCAATTATCACAACGCCATACCCATACATATCAGAATGTGACATTGATGCAATTACTGCACTATACAACGGCAAAACAGCAAGCGAGACGGTTTGTGAAAAATGACTGAATGCACTTGTAAATTGATTATGAGGTATTGAAAATGAAGCTTGGCACAAAATTAATCATAGGATTTTTGGCAATAGTTGTATCAGTCGTTAGCATAATGGGCGTTTTGATATTTGAGCTAGACCAAATTGAAAAACCGGCAAATGATCTACAATCCAACACCGATGAACTGCGCAAAGCACTAGATCTAAATGATTTGGCATTAGATATGCGATATTACGATGAGGTATTGACTCAATCTGCAAGAAATTATGCGTTTACTCAAAATGTAGACTGGAAGGAGCGATACAAGGCAGCAGAACCAGAATTAGACCGAATAATAAAAAGATCAATCGAAGTTGGTGATAAGAAAGATAAGGAATTTTTTCAAAGCGTTGATACTGCAAATCTTGCACTAGTGGAAATGGAATACAAATCGCTTGATTTAGTAGACCAGGGTAATCATATCGAGGCAGTAAAAATACTTGAAAGCAGTCAATATTGGGAATTAAAAAAGACATACGCACAAGGCTTGGCCAATTATATCTCAAGGCATGATCAGCAAAAAACTGGCGCACTTGATGCACACGCCCAATCCATAACATCTCTTGGCGAACAGATGAAGATATTGGCAGTAAATGCCGTAAAGATACCAATAGTTTCAATTCCGGTGATTTTGGCATTATCTGCAGTTTTCATAGTGATGATTTCAAAGGGCGTCTCAAAACCCATCAACTCTCTAATTGATGCAGTCAAGAAAATCTCAGACGGGAATTTTGGAATTGAAATTAAAATTAATGGAAATGATGAGCTGTGTAATCTAGCAAAATCGTTTAATCGGATGTCCTTACAACTCCAAAAATACACACAAAAAGCAGAACTGGACAAAGCAAAAGACGAATTCATGGCAATGATTAGCCATGAGCTCAAGACACCGCTGGTGCCAATAACTGGTTATCTGAGTCTTTTACTTGCAAACAAATACGGTGAATTATCTACCACACAAAGAGACAGACTCCTAACCATCCAATCAAGTGTTAGATCACTCTTAAGATTGATATCGGATTTACTTGATGCACAAAAAATAGAACTAGGCCAGCTAAGAATTCATACAAAAAATGAGGATCTTGAAAAAATCATACTTGAGACAATAGAGAAAACAAAACCCGATGTTAACAAGGCAGGCATGGTAATTACAGCGGAACTGCAAAAAAATCTTTGTTGCATATGTGACAAAAATAGAATGGAGCAGGTAATCTCTAATATCATTATGAACAGCTTGGACTTTTGCCAAAAAGGTACGGGAAAAATCCACATAACAACAAAGCTTGACGGTGATCTTGCCAAGATTGTCATTAAAGACAACGGCGTTGGAATGACTAGGGAGAAAATCTCAAAGTTGTTCACTAAATTCTACCAAGGAGACAATAGTCTAACTAGGGAACATGGCGGGACAGGCCTTGGACTGGCAGTATGCAAAGGAATAGTTGAAAGTCACGGAGGAAAAATTTGGGTAGCATCAGAAGGGCTTGAAAAAGGAATACAAGTCCACATACTATTACCGGATGCACAAATATCGAGCGGGAAAACACAGCTGACCCAAATAAAACAAAGAATGGTCTTAAAACACGACCCTTGATTTTGTTTAATGCTAGTCATAATATGGAATAATTCGTCAAATTGCTTGGCTTGTTTGTGCAGTTTGATCAGAGAATAATATTTTGATTATTCCAGTATTACCAAAACATGGAGTATTCCAAGAAGGCCAAGGTTACCATTATACTTGGAATTGTGCTAATCGCGTTTGTAGCGTCCCTAGTCAGCCTTCCATTCCTGGAATCTGGGAACGGCGTTCAAAAAATATCAGAATCTAGCATCAAAAAAGTAGATGATTCTGAGGCAAAGATGCTTGATGTTATAGCGCAGGAAAAGGCAGAACTTGAATGGAAAATTGGCGGAAAACTAAAGCCGTAGATTATTGCCCTGATTCTTTTATTGTAACAGTAATTTGTAATGACCTTGATGCGTGATTTCCTCGGGAATCATCTGCAGTACAGGTAAGAACTGTAGTCCCGATTGGAAATTTGTAGCCTGACTGGTAGTTGCAGCTAGCAGGAACATTACCATCTACTAAATCAAATGCAGTGACCTCAAAGAACACCTGTACGCCAGTGTCATCTCTTACTCCTTCAGTTGGTTGGAATGTCGGGATGTTTGGCGGTGTGGTATCACGTACTGTGACGGTGAATGTGCCAGAAATTGAATTATTATCAGAATCATCGACCGTACAGGATACGGTAGTAATACCAATAGGGAATGTATATCCTGACGGATAACTACAGGATGGAGTGATTGCACCGTCTTCCTTGTCTTGTCCTGAGACGTTATAGTTTACAGCTGCACCTGACGGACCGGTTGCCTCCTGTGTTACCTGTTTTGGTATGGTAAGTGTTGGTTTTGTGTTGCTTGGTGGAGTCTGTTTTGATTCAGAGCCTGGAACTAAAATTTGATCAGGCGTAGAATCAACTGTATCTCCGACAATGTTGACTGTAACACTAGTGATTTCAGTCGGGGTTGGTTCACAGTTAAGTGCGGTCTGGGCCCGTAGTGGCAACGTAAATGTCAGAGGCGTTTTAACGCCACTTGATGTTTTGATGGTTATGGTGCCCTCGTTTGTCTTTTCAGGAGATGTAGAGCCTATGGTGTTTTTGTGCTCTATTGTGACTCCTGCTGGCGCCTTGAAATTATTTGTGTCAATTAGATACGCATGATCAGTATCGGCTAGGTTTTTTACAATTAATGAAAAAGACTTGGAGCCACCTTTTTGAATTGTTATTATTTTCTGGTCTGTGCTCAGCTCAAATATCTTGCCAGGATCAATTATTTCCAAGTTGAAGTAGGTGTAGGATATTTCCATTGGGAGTTGGTCTTGACTCATGCCATAGACTGCCATTCGATATTTTCCAGGACATGAAAACGGACTGACATCTACTGCAAACGCAGAGCTTGCATCCGAGTCCGGTACCGGGGTTACTATTTTTGGCACCATTGTTGGGTATCGAATTGGGCCAATTGGAATTGGGATGTTGAGCCATACCCTATCATCCCAGCCATAAAGTGATTTTACGGTTACATCTACTTCACCGTAGCCACCTTGTGGCAAACGCATGGAATTTGGTTTTAATAATATCTCAAAGTCAGGTTTGTTTTGATTTTTTTCAGTGTTTGATTGTTTTGTTTCTGGGTTTTGTTCATTGAAAAATTGAGGCGAAACTTGTGCAAAGCTGGATGTTTCTGCAAGCATTTTGGCCCTATCATTATCTGTAATCCTGGACGGATTCTCTAGAGGTAGAGGCACATCATTGCGTTTTTCGATTATTCTTGCATCCAGATAGTCTGTTAGTATGCGGTATTCTTGTGCAGTTAATTGACTTTTTACTTGTTTGAGAACATCTAGGTCGGACTGCTTTTTTGGTAAAGACGATATTGAGGTCACAACAGAATATGCTCTCATTATTGCAATTTCATCAGATGAATTTTCAGTCTTTTTTTGTTCTGTTTTTTTGACAGGTGTTTTCTTTATTGTGTTGACTGTTTTTGATTTGGTGTTGTCTTTGATTTGAGTCTTTTCTTTTGTTTTTTGTAGGATTTTCGATGTGGTTTTTTTGTTGTTTTTCTGATCACAGCTGTCCCCCAGCCCATCTCCGTCCTTGTCGTTTTGGTTCTTGTTTGGGATTTTCTTGCAATTATCGATATCATCTGATATTCCGTCTCCGTCAGTATCGATTATTTTTTGGGCAGCAGCAAAATTAGTAACTGTTATAGAGCTAAGCAGAACAAACATCAAAAACAATGAAGAGTGTAACTTCAGCAATACTTGACTGGTTACCTCATTATCTAATAAAGCTCATGTCTGGTTTCTAGTGTTTCTGAAGAATTTTATCTAATTGCTGCACCGTCTTGCGACGCAGTCATTACATTTCCGTCCTGTGTGTTAATGATTCTCGCTCTAAGATGTGCGCCCTCAATTTTTTTGATAAGAAAATTCAGGGAAAACGGCTTTTGGACTATTTGGATGGTGTCCTCTCTGACATCATTTAGCTTGCTCATAATATTATTCCCATATGCTGATAAGAATATGAGGCGCTGGTTTGGTCTTTGTTCTAAGATTTCTCTTGCAGCATCAGCACCAGTCATTCTTGGCATGTCATGGTCTAGTAATACAATATCAAATGGTGAGGTCCTAGTCTTTCGGAACAATTCCTCGTATTTTGCCTCATTGGTATAATGATCAACGCATTCCACGCCATCCTTTGTTATTGTGACCTTGTGGCTTCGCTTTTCCAGTGCTGTTTTGTATTGTTTTGCAGTAAATTCATTGTCCTCTGCAATCAAAATGTCTAGTACCATGCGTATCGATATTGTCAAAAAATGATGTTTTAAGACTCGTTTTTACACTTTAAACGAACAAAAGATGTGTGTCCTATTAAACAGCATCCGGGTCAAATCGCACTTTGACGAATTCAATATCATTGGTAAAGCACATTCACAAGACTTCACGGGATGGAGCAGACAGATACAACAAAAACATCTCATCAGACGAGGAATGGTCTCACATCATCGATGAGGTAAAGCAACAAGAACCATCAGACCCAATGGCACCAAAGGAGAGAATAATTGCGTTCTCTAACAAATTCCAGCACACCACAAAGGAAGCTCAAGTGAAGGAAAAGTCAGCTCAGCTCAAGGACCAATTTAGTACCACTGATCAATATTTCAAATTTGCAAACGGGATGATAAAGGACAAGGTTGAGAAGATAAAGCAGCTAAAGGACAATGAAGAAAGATTTTCAGGCGAGATGAATTTACTTCAAAACAGAATAAAGACCAGATACGAGCTTGAAAAGCTAAACCCAAAATATGCAACTGAAAATGATGCAAGATCACTTCTGTCCATACTAGAAGAAGAGTTTGAGCGAATGAAGGACAAGCTGCTATACCGAGAATTGATTGTACAGAAAACCAAGGACGAGATTGCAAAAAAACGGGCTCAGATAGACAAAGTAAAGGATGATCTAAAAAACAGGCCGCATCGTTTACAAAAAGAAATTTCAGACCCAATTGCAACCCTCAAGGAAGAGTTGATACGTGCTGGAATCCCACCCACAGACAAGATATTTCAGATAATTGACAAAATCTCAGACCGGCTAAGCACTAGATTTTTTCCTTGATTTTCTTTGCCAGGTTGTCTAGTTCTTCGGAGCTTGGAATGGTGCGCTTTGTCCAGATTGCCCCCATGGACTCGTATCTTGGTATTATGTGCACGTGTACATGTGGTATGATTTGTTTTGCTGCCCGTCCGTTGTTTTGCGCCAAGCTAAACGCATCTGCATTTGTTGCAGATAAAATTGCTCTAGCTATTTTTGGTATTGCCGAGAACAAATTCCCAACGGCATCCTCTGGCATGTCAATTATTTTCTCATAATGCTTTTTTGGTACAACCAATGCGTGACCCTTGTCTATTGGATACTTGTCCAAAAATGCCACATGATGTTGATCTTCATAGATAAAGTGGCCCTCTCTGTTCTTTGATATGATGTCGCAAAAAATGCAGCTCATCATGTTTTGTGACGATCTGGATTTTATTATGGTATCGTAGCGATTGATTAATTAGTACTTGGATTTGCAGTCGAATTAATCATGGGCGATAATCGGGAATCAAGACGCAAAGAAGAGCGAGAAAGCTATGTAGACAAGCAAAAGGCCCAAAAGCAAAAAAACACTCTAATTGCAATCGGAGTTTTCGCAGTAATCATATCAATCATAGGTTATGCATCATACCATTATTACGAAGTATTAACCAGTACTGGAACTACAATGTCAGGACCACCAGGTGCTGGCAAACTTGGAGATGAGCACGAACACGCAGGCATTCTAGTTAGAATCTTTGGTGATAAATTTGACTTTTCAAAGCAAGAATATCAGGTAAAGAGCCCATACATTCACTTTGAGGGCCAAGACGGCGATACCATACATAGACACGCATCAAATGTACCGATAGGATTCCTGTTTGATACAATAAAGATGGACCTAACCGATGAATGCATTGTATTCCCAGACAAGAAACCAGAGCACACATTCTGTACCAGTGAGGATTATTCCCTCAAGTTTTACGTAAACCATGAAAAGAAGGACAGCATCAAGGATTACGTGTTAGATGAGGATGATAGAATCTTGGTATTATTTGGAAACGAAAACCAGACCCAAGTGGACACATACCTACAAGAACTAGACACACAGATAGTCCTGAAAAAATAAGCAGAGAATCATACAAATTCTAATATGACACAACATACGGTGGTATCGGTATAATGGAGATTTCAAGTAGAAACGTAGTAACAGGAACTGCCCGTGCGCCACACCGCGCAATGTACAAGGCAATGGGGTTAAATGATTCTGATCTAGGTAAATCGTTTATCGGCGTATGTCACACAGGAAATGAGGCCACTCCATGTAATATTCACCTGCCAAGGCTTGCCATCAAGGCAAAGCAGGGAGTCTCTGATGCAGGATACACCCCAAGGGAATTTAGTACTATAGCGGTGTCAGATGGAATAGCTATGGGCCATGAAGGCATGAAGTCTTCATTGGTGTCTCGTGAAGTGATTGCAGATTCTATTGAACTAATGGTGCGAGCTCATCAGTATGATGGTTTGGTGGGAATTGCGGGGTGTGATAAGAGCTTGCCAGGTACAATGATGGCAATGGCCCGACTGAACTTGCCATCAATATTCGTGTACGGCGGGACTATAATGCCCGGAATGTACAATGGAAAGCAGCTTACAGTCCAAGATGTATACGAGGCAGTTGGCGCATATGACGCAGGACAATTAACGTTAGAGGCACTAAAAAATATTGAAAATTATGCATGTCCTACTGCAGGTTCCTGCGGCGGAATGTTTACTGCAAATACAATGGCATCAATTTCCGAAGCATTAGGAATTGCATTGCCAGGTAGCGCATCACCACCGGCAGAAGATGAGCGACGCGACAAAATGGTGTATGATACAGGAGTAGCGTGTGGCAGGGCACTAGAACTAGGAATAAAACCGCGAGATATTTTCACATTTGAGGCATTTGAGAATGCCATAGTAATGCTAAACGCAATTGGCGGTTCTACTAATGCCATACTACATTTGCTAGCAATATCTCATGAAGCGGGAGTAAAGCTAACCTATGATGATTTTGAGCGAGTGAGAAAAAGAGTTCCACATATTGCGGATTTGAAGCCAGGTGGAATGTACGTAATGAATGATCTGGATAAGGTAGGTGGCGTACCATACATGCTCAAAAAACTGATGGACCGAAATCTACTGCATGAAAATGTAATTACAGTAACCGGAAAGACAATGAAGCAAAACTTGGATGGAATCACATTACCGCCACCGGCAAACAAGGATATTGTAAGATCACTTGATTCACCATTGTACAAGACAGGAACTGCCGTGGTACTCAAAGGATCTTTGGCGCCAGACGGTGCAGTGGTAAAAATGTCTGGTGTGAAAATTACCAAATTCTCTGGCAAGGCAAAGTGCTTTGATAGGGAAGAAGACGCATTTGATGCAGTAGCCAATAATTCAATCAAAGAAGGCGATGTTGTAGTAATAAGATACGAGGGACCAAAGGGTGGACCTGGAATGAGGGAAATGCTAGCAGTTACTGCAGCTATCGTAGGCCAAGGCCTTGGAGAAAAAGTAGCTATGGTAACTGATGGCAGATTTTCAGGTGCTACTCGCGGATTCATGATTGGTCATGTGGCCCCTGAGGCCTATGTAGGCGGAAATATCGCACTAGTGAAAGATGGGGATAGCATAGCAATTGATACTGAAACTAACAAAATTGATTTGATTATAACGCCAGAAGAATTGGAAAGTAGGAGAAAAGCTTGGAAGCCAAGAAAGCCAAACTATGAATCAGGAGCTTTGGCAAAATATGCTTCATTAGTGGGCTCTGCAGCACAAGGTGCTGTGACTAGCCCGATTTGGTAAATTTTACATACCAAAGATAATGACTTTAATTTTTGAATAGTATCCCTGCAATAAGAGCAATAATGGTTAAGATTACTCCAATTAGAGTAAGTTTTTCTTGTCTATTCCATGGCTCTTTTTTTAAATCTTTTTTCTTAAATCGATAATCGAGTAATTTGGTAGACAGATATAGTGATCCTGCTTCAGAACCTAACAAACCAATTAACACCAATATTATTTCATAGAATTGTAATTTTGAAAATAAGAATAAACTTTGAATTATCGCAAATGTAACAATTGCAGAGCACCCTATGACAACTAAACGAATTTTCCATTTCGTTATGTTGAGTTTATGAAAATTAATTTCTTTAATCCCATCTTGTTTAACTTTATCAACTTCTTGACGTAAATTTGTTTCAAGATGTATCATTGCATCATTGTGTTTTTGCGTCATTTTTGTTTCAAGATTTTCCAAATCTTGTTTATGTTTCCGATTTAAAGATTCTTCTAAAGACTCTATCTCTTGTTTGTTTTTCTTATCAAACCAATTTTGTAATTCTTCTAGTTCTTTTTTATGTTGTTCCGAGATTTCAGTATTCTTTTTTGTGTATTCGGATTCTATAATCTCGATACTTTTTGTAAATAACGGCCTAAACTGTTCAAATGTAATTTGTTCACCTTTATCGATTAGATCTTGTAAATCATGAATTTTTTCTTTAACAAAATCATTCCCTATGATTATTTTCAAATGTTCAGTAGTGAATTTAGAATCATCCATAAAAGCCATGAATGTATTTAATTCGTTGGTACCTATCTTATGGGATTGAAAATTAGAGCTTAGAATTGTACTAAAGCTCAAATTCGTATCCTTAGTGTCTAATTTTGGGGAGATAAATGGAGAGATTAATTGAAGCCAAAGATCAATGGTGACGCTAGCAGGAATTTTATCTTCGCCAAACTGATCTTTTTCAGCTTTTTGCAAGGTGTAATCAGTAGTTAACAGCCAAGATCTAGGCCCTATCTCATCATCAGTTCCACGTTTTCGAAGGCCGTGAACTCTCAAAATATGATATGCATCGTGATAAACAACTTCTGGGTGTTTCCAAGGAGCTCTAGTTACAATGTGAACCCTAAGATTTGGTAAATAATCAACATCTTCAACAGCTGGAAAATACTCTTCGAGTTCTATTGAGTAATTACTCTCTATGAGTTTATCAAAATGATCATATTTTTTGCTAAATGTATCGATTGGAAGATTTGGATTTTTTTCTAATTCATTAACATATGTCATAAGAAACGGATTATCACGTTTTGTTTCTTTTAGTAAGAAGGTGAATTTAGATCTTAGCTTAAAATTTTTATGATTGATTTTATCATTTTCAAGAACTTTTTTGAATTCTTCTTTTGTTTTTTCAGTTACTAGTAATCTAGCTCCTAATCGTTTTGTATTTTTTATAATATTTAGAATGGTTTTGTGTAATGGATCATTTTCAAACAGTAAGCGAATAAGCACATTCGTATCCAAATAAATTATTTTTTTTGCCCAAGCTATTTTTTGTATTTCTTGTAAATCAGGATCCAGATTTAAAATTTGCATGTAAACATAACTTTGAGATAATGAAAAAAAGAATTTACTTTGCTCCTCATTTGGATTTGCAAAAAAATCGTTAAATACTCTATCTAATTCGTTGTGATATTGAGGCTGCACTATAGGTTTTATCTTTTTTTCATATGTTTCTTGAAATGCCGGATAGTGAGGGATTTCTTTCATATTAACAAGATTTCCAGCCAACGTTCTAGCTACCACACTACCATAGTTTGTAAATAATGATGCCAACAGATGAGAAAAATTTGATAGTATGACATCAATTTGCTCATTCGATAAAGATGGAATAGCAGCAGTTAATTTCAGTTTAAGTAAATCTTTTACTTTTTGTTCTATAAGAAGTGAATTAGCTAAATTTGTTTTCAGTTCATTACGTTTTAGTAATGATAATGCATGTTTTTGATCTTTTGTCAGAACATGACCATTACTAGTCAAACTTTGTATTGCTAGATTAAGATGTAAATGTGGAATTTCTTTTATGTGATACTCTTTTTCAATAAGCTTAGAAATTTTCTCCTCACCAAAATATTCATCTTGCGAAGAATGATTGTACAACACATACATCACCATATGCTCATAAAGATCAGAACGGATATCTTCGGATCTACGACTAAGTACAAACTGTTGTAATTCTAATAATTTTCTTCGAGAATTATGTTCATCAAATTCTGGCATTTCTAACAGATAATTGATTCATAGATGTTTTATAAAAATAGTAATTATTTACTACTCTCTTACACGAATAGAGTATAGCGAATAATCAAAACCCATGCTCACTGCAAACAAACACGGTCTTCTCCCCCATTCGTTTTGCAGTAATGCTAGTTCCTTCCTTCAATTCCGACTTGCATATCTGGCATGCTACCTCAGTGGCTGAGCTTCTCAGGTGTACCTGCGGCTTTGCAAAATGCAGATCTGAGTACAAGACATAGTTTTTCGGTTTTGATAGCATCTGACTCATGGTGTATTATACGGTAAGATCGCATATAAAGGTACCGTACCATACCGTAATTCTTACAAATTTCGAGCCTAATCAAGTATAATTTCAGCCATTTTCTTGCAAAATTTACCACACCAACCACATCAGAACTCATTAAATATCCCACCACAACTCTGCACTCCATGGGTGGCCACCTTTGGTAACTCTATTTGTAAAGTAATACCCCTAGACATATCTGGCACCCAATTTGAAATCTATTCCAAACTAGAACAACACTACACCCACACGTTTCTCTTTGAATCACTAACAGGCCCTGAAGAGCTAGCGGAAACATCAATCATTGGCTTTGATCCAAAAATAATCATCCAAGGATTCAAGGACAGAATTGTATTATCCTACAAGGACGGCACCACAAAGACCATCCCAACTAGCGACCCAATAGCAGAACTAAAATCATTTATCACAAAAACCACAGATGTATCCCACCGATATCTAGGCGGCGCAGTTGGTATAATCAATTATGACGCAATAAAACTATACGAAAACATTCCAATCCAGGACAATTCCAAACCACTAATCGAATTTGGAATATACCAAGACGGAATATTATACGACAACAAGACAAACCAATCACTGTATTTTTACTATGATGAAAATAGGATCAACGAAATAAAACAATCAGAAAAAAAGTTTGGCAAGATCACCATATCCGATATCACAACAAACATGAATGAAGAGCAATTTTCCAGTATAGTAAACCAGGCAAAAAAATACCTGCACGATGGCGATATCTTCCAGGTGGTATTATCAAGAAAGTTCAATTTTTCAGCGTCCGGTGATTTCCTGCGAGTATACAAGGAACTCAGAGCACTAAACCCATCACCATACCTGTACCACATGAAATTTGGAAGCAAGACATACATCGGATGCAGCCCAGAAATGCTGGTTCGAGTCACAGGAAAAGAAGTGGAGACATTCCCAATAGCAGGCACTAGAAAAATCACTGATGATGAGGAGAAAAACAAACAACTAAGCCAGGAATTATTATCTGATGAAAAAGAACTAGCAGAACATACCATGTTAGTTGACCTGGGACGAAACGATGTGGGACGAGTCTGCAAATATGGTACAGTCCATGTAACTGAGCTAATGCAGATAAAGCGATTCTCGCATGTCCAGCACATTGTAACTCATGTCATTGGTACTTTAGATGACAAGCACGACATGTTTTCAGCGTTTGAGGCAGTCTTTCCGGCAGGAACTGTTACCGGTGCACCAAAGGTGAGAGCAATGGAGATCATAAACGAGCTAGAACCAGAAATCAGAGAACAGTACGCAGGTGCAGTAGGGTATTTTTCCAATAATGGCTGCTGTGATTTTGCAATTGCCATACGAAGCATCTTCTTTGATGGAAATTCTGGATTCATCCAGTCTGGTGCAGGAATTGTCACAGATTCCACCCCGCAAGGAGAGTTCAAAGAAACAGAGCACAAGGCAGGAGCAATGATTCTAGCTCTAAAGGAGGCCACAAAATGAAATTCCTAATTATAGACAATTATGATTCCTTCACATACAACATAGCACAACTACTCGGTGAGCTTGGAGTAGAATCAGATGTTATTCGAAACGACAAGATTACACTAGACCAGATAAAGCAAAAAAACTATGATGCTATAATAATATCACCTGGCCCCGGCACCCCTGAAGACAAGCGATACTTTGGCATCTGCTCTAGTGTGATAAAAGACCTAGGTCCTACCACACCAATTCTAGGAATTTGCCTAGGCCACCAGGGAATCATTCACGAATTTGGGGGAAAGGTAGTCAATGCAGGATGTGTTAGGCATGGAAAAACAAGCCAAATCAAGCATTATTCTGATTCATTATTTTCTGGAGTTCAAAACCCATTCCGAGCCACACGATATCATTCACTAGTTGGCGATAAAACAATCATACCGGATGTCCTTAAAGTAACCGCAATAGCAGAAGATGATGGTGAAATAATGGGAGTATCACACAAACAATACCTAATTGAGGGAGTACAGTTTCATCCAGAATCAATCCTTACCACAGAGGGAAAAAAAATCCTGCAGAATTTCATAGACAAGGTAAAAAAATGCTAGCGCAATATACCGCAAGACTTGAGCTTGGTTCTAGTCTGAACATTCTAGATATGAGTAAGGCAATGGAATACCTATTATCTGATACTGAAACAGACGAGCAAAAGGCAGCATTCCTACATAATCTGACCAAAAAAGGCGAAACAGATGATGAGCTATACGCAATGCTAACAAAAATGGATGAGCACTGTATCCATATTTCGCCAAAATGCAAGGGTACCATAATTGATGTGTGCGGAACTGGCGGCGACAAATTACACACATTCAACATTTCAACTACTGCAGCATTTGTAGTGGCAGCCTGTGGGGGAATAGTTGCAAAGCATGGCAATAGATCAACATCTGGAATTTCAGGCAGCGCAGATATCTTCGAGTATTTCGGATACTCTCTTGATTATTCCCCAGAAAAGGTGACTGCCATAATTGAAAAGTTCAACATTGGATTTCTCTTTGCGCAAAAGTTCCACCCTGCAATGAAAAATGTGGCGGCCTCTCGAAGGTTGTTATCAACCAGAACTGCATTCAATCTCTTAGGACCATTATGCAATCCAGCACGCGTGAAAAATCAGCTAATAGGCGTGTATTCAGAGGATTATTTGGAACGGGTAATTGAAATCCTGCAGAAAAGGGGCGCTCAAAACATCATGACTGTTCATTCAGAAGACGGACTAGATGAGCTATCAACCACATCAAAAAACAAGATCTGTTTTCTCAGGGATGGTAAGATAGGCCAGATGACACTTGATCCTACAAGATTTGGCCTGCACAAGGCATCGATCAAGGATTTGCAGATATCATCAAAACAAGAAGCACTCAAAGCTTTCATATCAGTACTGGATGGTACGGCAAATCAGGCCATGACAGAGATAACTGCACTAAATGCAGCTGGTGGCCTAATCATTGCAAATGTAGTGGATGATTTTGAGCAAGGCCTAGAATTGGCAACTGAATCAATAAAGTCAGGCAACGCGTATACTCATTTTGAAAATTTTGTCAAAGAATATGGAGATCACACCAAGATAGGTGAGCTAAAACAATGAACACCCTACAAAAACTGGTAGATAATTCCAGAAAGGCACTCGCAAATGGCACATATGATATCTCAGAGTCATTACCAAAATCAAGCATTGACCTAATTGATTCCATAAAACAAAACAAGCACGCATCACTAATTACAGAGGTAAAGTTCTCATCGCCATCATTAGGAAAAATAAGACAAAAATCAGACCCAGTCCAGATTGCCAAAGACATGGTGGAAGGAGGAGCCAAGGCCCTATCAGTACTGACTCAACCGTATCTTTTTGAGGGCTCGCCAAACTATTTCATGGAAATAAGAAAGCAAGTAAACATACCAATGCTAATGAAGGATAT
>CAYOBG010000019.1:0-19178 GCA_964402265.1 uncultured Candidatus Nitrosotenuis sp.
TTTCACCTTTATTCTATCCTCAGGTCTTTTTGTTATTAGATTACCATTAATGACTTGTTCGTTTTCGAATTTCCAGCTAGAATGTCCTTTTGAAATGATCTTTTTGCCATTTTTGGTGTGAATAGTGAATGTTGATTTTGTCTCGTTGACTATTTTTCCTGCAAGTCCAATTATTGCTTTGTTTGAAGACTCGACTATCTCAGTCTGCATTCCAATAAATTCAGAACTTGGCGCCATCATTGTTTTTTCAACTCGTTTATTCTTGTGAGCATGCGAGCTACTTCTTTTCGTGATGCACGGATTTTACCGCTTTCTTTTCTAAGTGTGCCTTTTGCTGCATCGGTTCGAAGTTTTGCAAGTTCCACTCTGGATTGCACTAGTTTTTCTTTAAGATCAGTTTGGTTTAGTTCACGAATGGATTTCATTTTTAGACGGGCCATGTTACTTTAGTTTCTCCTCGACTTCTTCCATAAGATCCATTTTTTCGATCTTTTCTTGGTCTATTTTGACTTGTTCACTTTCCGTTCTTGCTATTCTCTCTGACTCTTCTTTTGCAAGTCGGATTGCTTTTTCCTCACTAGTCTCTTTTTTGCCCTTTAATTCAAATTCTGGAATGTATCTTTCTTTTCTTGCAATTCTAATTCTCACTCCAATGTATCCCATAGGAGTTGGAATGTGTGCAGTGTCTTCATCTACAATTATGGTTGCTTGGTGTCCGGCTCGTGGCAATACACCTAGTGAATGTTTCTCAAATGATGAACGATCACCACGAAGTTTGCCAGATACGGTGATTTGAACGCCCATCGCACCAGCATTCATTATTTGTTGTAGTGTCCACATGGTAGCTCTTCTAAATGCAGTTCCACGCTCAATTAGCTGAGCTAATCTATTACACATTACACTTGATGTCAGCTCTGGTTGTGAGATTTCATTAACTGCAATTTGTGGACTTTTTAATCCAAAATCTTTTTCCAATTTTTCAGTTAGTTCACGAATACCGGTTCCCTTTCTTCCAATCACAATACCAGGCCTTGTTACATGTAAGACGACTCTGGTGCCAGTTGGAGTTTTTGAGATTTCAACATGTGAGAATCCAGATTCTTTGATTGCCTCTCTTAGATAGTCTTTGAGTAGCATCATGTTGTAGTTATCTTTGATTACATTTTTGACTGATGACATGGCTATACTTCCTGAGCTACTAGCTCAACGTGTGTTAGTATGTTGTTTTTTGGAGTCGCTCTTCCTTGTGCACGTGGTGTGAATCGCTTTACAATTACTCCTCGATGTGTGTTTGCTGAAATAATTTTTAGTCTATCCAAATCCATTCCTTTGTATTCTGCATTCGCTTCCAAGTTGTCCAATAGTCGAATGAATTCTTCGGCTGCCTTTCTTGGATAACGGCCAGACATCACTCCAGTGTCAGATCTGTGACCGACCTCGTTCTTATATCGTCTAAATGGAACTGCCCTCTTTACTGCAACTACTTCTTGTAGTGCATCACGTGCCTTTTCAATCGACATGCCTTTTATCATTTTGGCGACCTCACGTGCATGTTTATGTGAAATGTCTTTTTCTCGAACTGCCGCACGGACGTGCTTTGTTGAGTCAAAGTTTTGAAAAGCGTAACCAAAATGTGGCATAACATAATCACTTTAATGGCACATACAGACTTGATCTTGATGCTCCAACTCCAGGTGCACCATGAACAACTCGTTTGTTTGTTCTAACATATTCGCCAACGAAGTGGCCAATCATTTGTGGTGTGATTGTTACCGGAACAAATTCTTTTCCAGAAAATACGTTAATTGTGATTCCTACCATGTATGGCACGACTATCAAATCGCGAATATGTGTCTTAATTGGGTTTTTTGCCTTACCTGCCTTTTCGAGTTTTATTTCTTCAATTAGCTTCCTTTTACCATCAGTGATTCCACGTGTAAGGGATCTTCGCGCTCTGGCTGGGAAAATTTCAAAGAGCTTCTCCAAAGACATATTTTGGAGTTGATCCAGTGGAATGCCTCTATAATCAAATTCTTTAACCATTTATTGACACCTTTAGGATTGAAGTTTTTCGGTCCATATTATAGCATTCCTATCTTTGTTGCAAGGTCTCTTGCTTTTTCTACTGTTTCAAATTTGACAAATGCTTTTTTGCCAGCAATTGTTCTTGCGGTGTTTATATCGATTGCATTTTCTTCGTATAGAGTTTGGATTGCCTCTTTGATGGTTGCTTTGCTAGCATTAACGTCAACAATAAAGCAAATCCTATTGTCTTTTTCAATTAATGCAAATGTTTTTTCTGTGATGTATGGCCTCAGAACTATTTTTGTTGCTTGAGTTGTATTCATTGTAGCGCCTCCATTAATTGCAGGTGTGTGGATTTGATGTTTGCAATTTCGTTTATTGCAGATTTTGAGTATACTGTTAATCTGATCAGTGCTGAGCCAGGAGCTAAATCTAAGACACTCAAGTCATTAACTGATCTCACGTCAACACCTGGAAATGCACCACATGCCTTTGAGAGACTTTTTGCGTCTTTGGTTACAAACAATACAGATTTGCCGATTTTTGTTTTTCGTCCCCTAATTACGGCTCTGCCCGAACGCGCCTTTCTTTTCTCTAGTCGTGCAATATCTGCAGATAATTTCAATGCATCAAAGACTTTGGAGATTTCTTTTGCCTTTGAGATCTTTTCAACATCGTCGGAAATAATTATTGGAAATGATTGAATTCCATCAATTACATGTCCTCGCGCAGTTACTAGTTCTTTTGAGGTAGTTGCTGCAATTGCAGAACATAATGCGAGTCTGTTTTCTTTTTTGTTTAATTTTTTGTAGACTACTTTTTCAGATGTCGGTGGATGAGCTTGTCTTCCGCCTCTAGTCATTGCAACGGCTGCCGCTTGTCCTCGTCTTGGACCACCTCCACGAATTCTTGCAACTCTTGCTGCACCATGACCAGTTGGCGGATCGTTTGACATTGCAACGACATCCTGTCCAGCGGATGGGTGTCTTCCCTGCTTTTGATAGTGATGAGAATCTAAATTGACATAGGCGCGATGAATCAAGTCTTTTTTAACTGGAGTTGAAAATACCATTGGTAGTTCAATTTCATCCTGTTTTGTTCCAGTCAGTGAGAGAGTTTGCGCTTTCATACTACAATCTCCAATATGTTTGGCTTGAGAACTTTGTTCGGAATGTTTCTAACTTGAGTTCTAAGCTTTACCATTCTTCTATAGGTACCAGGAATAGAACCTTTGAGAACAACAAAATCTCCATTTACAAATCCATAGTGTTTGTATCCACCAGACGGATTTATTTTGAATTCATTTTTCTCAGTATTACTCATTATCATGATTCGTTTGTTGTATTCAACTCTTTGATGGAATCCTCGCTGTCCTGCACGTGGTACCGTGTACATGATGCTTGATGGCGAAATTGGACCTAAGGTTCCAAGTGCCCTAACTGATTTTCTTGATTTGTGTTGCTTTTTCTTTACACCCCATCTGGTGATTGGTCCTTCCCATCCTTTTCCTTTGGTAATTGATGCAACATCAACGCTTGAGCCAAGCTCAAAGACTTCTTCTATTTTGACTTGTTTGCCGAATAAACCCTTTAGAAAATCAAATTGTTTTTTGAGATCTCCACCTTTTACTGCGACTTCAAAGACATATGGTTTCTTTTGCGATATTCCTGCATTGTTTGGAAGTACTGCAACAACTGCAAACAATTCACTTGTGCGAGTCAAAAGTTTTTCTGCTTTGTCCAGAGTTCCCTCTTTTGGTTTAATTGTAAATAATCGTGAAACTTCTTTTGGCATATCGCTTGAATAGACGTCAAATAGAGCATGTGAACCATTAATGTCATCATAATATCCACGAATTCCAATTACAGAGATTGGTGGTGTTGCAACAACAGTTCCTAAACTTACTAGTTGTTTTCCATGGTTTGGGGTTTTTTCTCGGTCATCAATACTTACAACTTGAATGCATCCAACCTTGAACCCGGCATAGCCCAAAAGCTTTGGTTGTTCTGATGTAATATCTGGCCAAGTTCTAATTCTTGGTTCCATACTTTTGGCACGTCCCCTAGGAAGATACGCAAGACTACCACGACGTGGCTGACTATGTTTTCTATGGCCCATAGATAATCGAAAACATTCGTTAACCCCATTATATACCTAGGGATAACGAAAGTTATGGATTTGTCAGGTTAGTGATCGAAAGAAAAATCGTTATTGCGCCAATTATCACACCTGCAATTCCAAGACCAACTGCAAGCAAGAGAAAATTTTTTTTTACCATGCTTTTCTAAAATTATACCTGTCCTAAATTGAGTTTGCCATATTCAGAATAGACAGTATGCCAAGCATAGACTCTTCCATCCTGACGGTTTCAGTTGCCTGATTTGGGAAAAAATTGAAAGTTTTGGTGTTCTGTATTTGGTTTATCTTATTGCCCAAGATTTCATACAATCCTCGATCAGGAGCGCCAAAAACAAGCAAGATTGGTTTATCGGAGTGAGCATATTCTTGGAGTTGTTTTTGTGTGATCTCTTTTCCTTTTCTTGATGTAAGTATGATTGCGCCCTTCCATTCTTCCAATATGTTAAGAAGGCTTGGGCGCTCCTTTACCTTGTAGCCCCAATACTGTTTGGTTTCATGTTCTGGAATCTCCTTGAATGTAATGTTTGGCTCTATTGTTTTGATTTGAATTGTAACTCGTTTTTTGTCCCATTCTTTTCCAAAATATGGAAGCACTTGATGAATACCAATGTCAATGAATTTTTTTCCCTTGTGAAATACGATCGCCCCCTCCCGAACATCTCCAGGTTTGATATTTTTTAGATTTGATGATAATGAGTGATGCGGGATTTGTAATGGATGCATAACACCAGCATACCTCAGATCGTCCATTTTTGGGAAAATGGTTTTGCGGAGATATTGTGGGGTTTCAAGATAACGCAGGATTGTCGCAAGTAAGAACCGGTCTGAAGTGTTTCCATTTCCTTCATCATAAATGTAAATTGTTTGAACACCAAATATTGCACAAGCTCTTGCAATGATCGATACTTTGCGAGATTTGTCTAGTTTAGTTGCCTCATCTTTAAGACAAGAATCTGGAATTGCGACAGAGATGTTCAAAATTAGATTCTACGCACTTGGGATTGGAAACTTTTGTTTACCCAGTTTTGCATAATTTGCAATTTGTTCTGGTGTTACTTTGTCAAATTGTTTTGTGGATGTTTTGATGTGAGACATTCTAATGTGATCAATTCCTTCTTTTTGATCACTTGCAATGTAAATACATGCAGTTGCCAACGCGGAGGCGTCATCTAGAGACATGTCATGTTTGAAGTTTTTTTCCAAAAAGTCATTTGCTTGATCAGAACCTGCACCTATTGAGACTGCATCGTATGCAATGTAGGTTCCGCTGGGGTCAGTTAAGTATAATGAGTTGCCATTAGAGTCAACCCCACCTATTATCAATGCGACGCCAAAAGGTCTAGCACCACCAAACTGGGTAAATTGTTGACATTGATCTGCCAGATGTTTTGCTACGGTTTCAACATCAACTGGCTCATCATAAATTATTCTATTGCTTTGTGAGAAGAATCTCGCATTGTCTGCTTGGCTTCTTGCATCTGGAATATAGCCGGCTGCTGCAAATCCTATGTGCTCATCAATTTGGAAAATTTTGTGTGCAGATTCTGAAATTTGTAATTTGCGTGGTTTCTCTTCTACCGCGATTACAACACCGTCTTTGCTTTTAATTCCGACAGCAATTGCACCCCGTCTTACTGTTTCAATTGCATATTCTACTTGGTATAACCTACCATCAGGAGAAAATATTGTAATAGCTCTATCATAGCCTTGTTGAGAAGGAAGCAATTCTGACTTGAAGTCTTTGAAAGTTTAATTTAAGTCTAGTCATGCGTTGCTTGTGCGATTTGAGATTCCATTTCAGGGTCACAAAAATGTGCGAGCGTTTCATTCAAGAACAATAGAGATCACAACAGAACGTGATCTCACATTGCAAGGTGATTGTATAATTGGAGTTAGTTCAGAATGTGGATGCAAAGAAATTCCTCAAAAATTAAAAGATGATCTCAGACGATCGGATGCTAAGATCACAATTACAATTCAAGTAAATGAGAAAAAATTTCAGATCGTAGGAAATGGACATGAGGATCTAAAGCTTGAAAATCCACATGATATAGTGATTAGAAAGAGTAGTTTTGTGTGTCCAAGAACACTGGCGGTCCGATGCGATAAAGCATCAGAGGACATACCCAGAGATATGATCAAAATGCTACAAGAACCAAAAACAAAAGGATTGTTTGTAATAGAAGTTACTTGAGTCTTTTTTGTCCAACTACAAAGTCTTTGTTTTCTAGTACGTTTGCCATCGCTCTATTTACAATCTCAGTTAAGACGAACTCGTTGTAAGACGATTCGGATTTTTTTTGCATTGCGGGTTTTTTTGCAATACCTTCTAGGATTTTTTCAATTTTTATCGATGTTGTTTTTATCATTGAGGAATATTTTGAATCGAAATCTTTTGAAGATTGATTTGAGATCAGCTTAATTGACGTACCGTAGAATTTTGCGATGGCCCCTCTTACTTCTTCAATCTTGACAATTTCAATGAGTCCTGCGGTTTTCAAAATATCTAGGTGATGTCGAATTGTGGTGATTGCTTTGTTGTGTCCATTTTTTTGAAGTTCTTTTCCTATTTGTTCTGTAGTGAGTTGTTTATGATATAACATCTCTACGATTTTTGCTCTCGCTGGATCTTCAAGTGCACGAGCATGTTCAACTGAGATTGTTACGACTCGGTTGACTTTGATTGATTTTTCTAGTAATGTTGACATGATAATTGCATCTAATGCGTTTAGCTAAAAGATCCTAGCATCATATTTTTTTGTCCATTCGCATCAACTTTTTTACACTACAAGAAATCTTGGAGTTAAACTAATTTCAGGTCTTTTACTACTAATAATTTAGTTGCATTTACATAAAACTAGTAATGCAATCACATTAGTAGTAACAAAACTAGTAATTTAAAAAATTCTAAAATTTTGATAGCTGTGAAAACTTTGGTTCAAGATATGTGTAAAAGTAGCAAATACGATATGGTCACAACTGGAATTCGAGTTGAAAATGAAAATATGCGCCTAGAGTTTGTTTCCAGAGATTAATTGATAAGAATCTACATACCGACTAGACATTTTTTGAATTATTTCAAGCGGTATTGATGGAGCTATCGGTTCTTTTCCTTGTTTTCTTGCATCATCAAATTGTTTCTGATAACCATTTGCTGTGAGCCAGTCCCGAAGGATTTGTTTATCGTAAGATTCTTGAATTTTTCCAACCGAGTACGTTCCCTTTGGCCACATTCGATATTCATCAGGACCTATTGAATCTCCAAGTGTTATTTCGCGATTAATTTTTCCAAATTCTAATTTCAAATCAGCCAAAATGAATCCGGCGGCATCCGCAATTTTGTACATTTGATTGTAAATCTCAATTGATTTTGATTCTAGAAACTCATATTCGGCCTGTGTGACCAACCCCTGATTAAGAGCAGTTTGCTTGTTTATCGGTTCATCGTGTTCTGCTTTTGTGGTTGGATCAAAAATTGGTGTTGGGAGTTTTGACGCAATTTCTGTTTTAGTTCCTTCAGGTATTGATACTTCACCTGCCTTCCATCTAGAAATCAAGCTGCCATAGAAATAGCCTCTAACTACACATTCTATTGGAATCATTTGCATTTTTTTAACAATAATTTCGTTTTTTGATACAGACTTTACAAAGTGGTTTTTGACAGGTAGTTTGTTAAACCAAAATTCCGTAAACCTGCACAAGACCTCGCCCTTTTGTGGAATCGGATCATGGAATTTGACATCATATGCAGAAACTCTGTCACTAAATTTGAAAAGCAGAGTTCCGTCTTCCACATCATAGACATCTTTTACCTTACCGGATCCAATAAATCTCAATTATAGCCCAGTTACCAGTGCCAAAACAGCCATTATAACAATTTTTGAATTGATTTTTAATCTAGCTTTGAGGATAAAACATGAGAATTTTTCCCGTAATTCTTTGCCTAGCAATGTCATTTGTTAGCAAACTTGCAATTCATACCGTATGGGGACAGTCAGATGATCCACAGATCAATGACGGTGGCTTTACTGTGGAAAGATATGTCAAATCGGACATTCCGGACTGTTTTTGTCCAAAAACTAGTGTGGTATTTGAAGAGCTGGTTATTATAACATAACTTTAGAACTGTGTTATAAAACAAATATACGATCTTCGTACCATATGGATGTATTCCTATATCAACAGTGTGTTGATGTAAATTCATACGTCAAGATTTTATAGGTGAATTTTAAAGATCGATCTACCAAATTTGGAAATGAGTTTAACAACGAATGCAATTGAGAGAATTACACTAAGATTACCACAAAATTTAGTGAAAATACTCAAAAAAGAATCAGACGAAAGGACACTACCAATAAATGCATTAATCACAAGACTTCTTCACAAAAACCTTATCCAAGAAGCAAAATTCAATGCATTACCTGTTGTTTCAATACCTTCTCATTTGTTTATTAAAATAATTGATGAGTTAGATGTTGATGCGATTGAAGAACTATCAAAATCTGGATCAAAAATGATTAAAAAGTACTTTACTCTTGTAAATCAGGACTGTACAACTGAAAACATAATATCTGAATATTTTACCATGCTTGCAAAACGTTATGGCTGGTTTGTCTATCGATTTGATAAGACAGACCGTAGATGTAGATTAGTATTTGACACTCACCTTGGCGCAAAATGGACAAAATTTGTTCATGGTCAAATTAAGACAATACTAAATACGATGAAAGTTCAAATCGAACAAGAGTCAATTGATGATAACATAATCGTTTTCACATTAATTGATCATAATCTAAATTACAATTGAGGAATAAAACTGAAAGCTAATCTAATTATTGCTTGAAACCGAATCCATTAAAAACATAGGTATTATTCTAGAATTAGATCATTTTTGGTAAGGGCGATTACAAAAACTGTTTGGATGCATGTATTCATCTTGATTATTTTGACTGGACCAGTTTCTGTTCTTGCTGAGCCTACAATCGCAGATCAGAATCTAGTAGTGGAAAAATTTGTTACAGGTATTGCAAATGGTCCTACAGCACTGACGTTTATTGCTGATGATATCTTGGTTTTACAAAAAAATGACGGCCAAATACGACTAGTGAAAAACGGCATCTTGGAACAAAATGCAGTTCTAGATCTATCTGTAGCAAACATTGCAGAGCAAGGAATGCTTGGAATTGTCTCTGTTGATTCCAGAGTGTATCTGTATTTCACTGAATCTGATCGTGATGGTGGCCCTCCTATAGCTAATCGCATCTACAAATATGATTGGAATGGAACTGCTCTTCTAAATCCTGTCTTGTTAAAGACGCTTACTGCAAAAAATACATATCATAATGGAGGAGCAATGACTGACTTCAAAGGAGATGTTTATGCAGTAATTGGTGATAATGGAAATTATGGTGTGTTGCAGAATCGCAATACTGGTGGAATTAACGATACAAGTGTGATTATGCGCATCAACCCAAGTGGGCCATATTATGCAATGGGAATAAGAAATAGCTTTGGATTAACATTTGATTCTGTAACCGAAAACATGTGGGACACCGAGAATGGGCCAGATGATTATGATGAAATAAACCTAGTTTTACCAAATTTCAATAGTGGATGGGATAGGATAATGGGACCTGCAAATGAAACGCAGATACAACGACTCCCACAACATAACTATGTGTACAGTGATCCTGAATTCAGCTGGCAAAAAACTGTGGCTCCTACCGGGATTTCTTTTATGAACCTGGGCACATTATCTAATTATTCTAACTCTATTTTTGTCGGAGATTGCAATAATGGTAATCTGTATAGTTTCAAGTTAAATACTGAAAGGACAGGTTTTGTTTTCAATTCTGAGGAACTATCTGATAAAGTGTTAAACATCGGCGATCCAATGGACGAGATTCTCTTCGGGAATGGGTTTGGCTGTATAACTGATGTTGAAGAGGGCCCTGATGGTTTACTGTATGTTTTATCGTACAGTGAAGGTACAATTTTTAGGATTTTACCAAAAGCAATATCTGAAATACGTAATGAAACATTACAAAATAACGAAGAGATAACAGGTTTTAACGTTGCAGTCTTCATAATGATTGCAAGTATTGGCATTGGTGCAATTATAGTATATTGGAAAAAGAAGAAATGATCGATTTATTAAAATGCCTACTGCGATAGTATTACCAAGTTGCATCTAAATGAAACTGAAGCGTTAAAGCATCAAAAAATAACACTCTCGATAATAATTCCAACATATAATGAATCGGAAAATATTCTCTCGCTAATCGAAGCTATACGTGACAATACTCTTCCCTTTGTATCCACCGAAGTAGTTGTGGTGGATGACAATTCTCCTGATGGAACGGGAGAATTGGCAGATAATTATAGCAAAAAATCAAACCAACAAAATAATCATTTTTCAGTTAAGGTGATTCATAGGAAACAAAAGAACGGCCTTATTTCTGCAATACTTGATGGAATCAATTTTTCGAACAATGACAAAATCCTGGTGATGGATGCTGATTTTTCGCATCCTCCAGAGATAGTTCCGTCCATGGTGAAAGAAATGGTTGTTGATCCTGACTGCGATCTAGTTGTCGCATCTAGATATGCTGAGGGTGGCGCTGTTATAGGCTGGCCGTTTAAACGTCGATTAATGAGTAAAGGAGCGACCAAAATTGCAAGGGCAAGTCTGAAAATAAAAGGAGTCAAAGATCCAATGTCTGGATTCTTTCTTTTCAAGCGTCAAATACTCAAAGACATGACGTTTGACACCAGAGGGTACAAGATACTACTAGAACTGCTTGTCAAGACCAAAGGAATCAGAACCAAGGAAATTCCATATAATTTTGTTAATAGAAGAGTAGGCCAAAGCAAACTTGATTCTGGTGTAGTTTTTGACTATGTCAGGTCAGTATGGCGCTTGTATCGTTACGGACGGAAGTCAGAAAAGTCTCCGGCCGAAAGACGAAAATCAGTACTTTTTGTTTCAAAGGTTGCGAGATTTTATTCTATTGGCGCAACAGGCCTCTTGGTAAATTACTTTATCTCATTCTTACTTTCAAACGGAGTCATCTCCAATTTTTTTTATCTACATGCCACAATAATTGGCATTATGGTGTCAATCACAACAAATTTCTTTTTGAATAAAATATGGACATTTGAAGATAAAAACTTCACATTTAGACACACTATCCGGCAATATGGCCTATATGCAACGTTTAGCTCATTTGGCGCTGTCATACAATTATCGTTACTGTATGTGTTTGTAGAATCTCATGGAATTCAATACGCGCTCTCTCTGATTATGGCAGTTAGTGTGGCATCGATTAGTAATTTTTTATTAAACAAAAAATGGACATTTGGAGAAAAAATCTGGGGGTGACTTATTCTCTAATCTCTATGCGACTTCCTTCATAGTTTAGATTAAGACTAGTATAAGGATACTTTGTCGTGTCATAATCTATCACACTACTTTCGAATGTTGCGATATTTTTGGTTCTGTTGTAAACCTCAACAAGTTGTGGCCCTCGGTTTAAGTCTATGAAAAAATGAGGATCGGCAACAAGCATGACACTCTGCGTATCTATTTGTCTAAAAAGAATTATAGAATAATCTAATAGGACATTTTTCTTGTCAAAAACATCACGGACTATCCACGAATAGGTTGGCCCAGCCAGGGTAGTAGTATTGGAGTCATCCAAATTATCTAGCACATATGCAGCTGCCTCAAACTGTGCACTTGCAGCATCAATTGAAATCAACATCGCTGTGTTTACAAAACCAAAGATGCAAATCATTGAAGTGACTGCTAATGGTATGATTTTTTGAACCTGTTCCTTTTTGAAATGTTTTGGTAATTCGTAAATAATCTTTGCAGCTGCAATGCAAAACACTGGAAATATTGGAAGCCAATGAAAATATTGAGCATAACCAATTAACGAAAGAAACAATACAAAAGGTATGGTCCAACTCAAAATGAAGTAGTCTTTACGAATTCCTGCAAAAATAAATCCTGCTATTCCAAGAACAAATAGTACTGGGTCAATCTCAAGAAAAACTTTTGCGATATATAAGATACCGCCGCTACTTCGCTGTGTTTGCCATAAAACGTCTTTAATCCATAAATCGAATTGGCCTGCAGATACAGCCTGAGCAGGCCAAATCAACGGAATTAGAATTACAGGGATCAGCCATAAACCAAATGTTTTCCATCTTTTGGCATTATTCCAGTAAATAATTCCGGCAATGAATGGGATCAAAACAAAAACCGGAATTTTGGTAAAAATTGCAGCTCCTAATAGAATTCCTGAAAACACTACTAGCACGGTTTTGTTGTTTGAGTCCTTTGTGTAAAGAGCAGCAAGAATAGACGATAGTAACAGCGGCAGAAGCATTGAATCAAGTAAGATTCTCCTTAAAATCCATGTGTATGGCATTACTGCAAAAAGAACAGCTGCAATCAATGCAATATTCTGGTTGTATTTTTTTTGTACTATTTTATAGATAAGAAAAGTATCTAGCACGGAAAGTAATCCCATGAAAATTCTTGGAACAAGATAAAGCAGCTGAATAGATTCTTGTGTGTGAGTGGGATTTAATGAATTGGGAAATCCAGTAATATACAAAAGTCCACCTAAAAATAATTGTCCAAAAAAGGGATGGTCATGAAAGTATCCTTCTTGGGGACCTTGCCCACTAATTACATTCATTGCGCGTCTCATGTAGATGCCTTCATCAAAAAAAATATCTGGAAAATTGGCAGGATTCCAAAGATGAATGAAACCAGATAAAATTAAAACTGCACACAATATCGACAATTTATTCTTATTAATCGAAAGTACTTGCATAATTTAACATGTGAATGCAGCTGGTTGTATTTTAAATCATGTTTTATTTCTCTCATTCGCTTTACATAATTTTATTGAATCTAGTATGACTATCCTAATGAAGTAATATATTATTTGACAACATTTGACACTTGTTGCTTCATTTGACAACATTTGACACTTGTTGCAACCATAATCATATCTGATTTTTTTACACTCTAATCCATTAATGACTACAAAAAGCAAATACACCCTGCCATTGATTGCAGTGATTGCAGTTACAATGGTTGGATTTGGAACAGCATATGCACTAACAGTAACTATGGACAAAGGAATAGGCTGTGGGCCAAAAAACTGGGGTATCAAAGAATATCAAAACAATGATTCTGGAACTTCAGTCGCATTCGGGTACCAAACAAATTGCACCACCACTAATTTTACATATCATGGTAGATCGAATGTCGCAACTATTGAAACCGAAATAAACGGATCTTATCCCGTCAACCGTATAGCTTGGGCATCAGTATTCCAAGGTGAGGATCCATTTGGTAACATAGATACTTGCACAACTTGCGACAACGGAAGCGATACCGTTGGACATGCGTCGAATCATAATTCGAACTTCCCAGAACCAGCCGAAGAAAGTTATGATCTCAAAATACAATGGATCTGGACCAACGAGCTAAAGCCTGCAACTACCACGAGTAACATCTACGCAAACTACTTGACGGATGTTTGGTTAGAGGATACCTCCAACAATGTTGTTGTAATCGATTTCTTGGTTGATAGATTGAAGAACGACAACGGTAACTGGGCACAAGACCAAGTTGGTAATGTTGGGACAACCTACTACACACCCTTCTGTAAAGTAGATGACAGAGGTACTCCATCGACATTAGATGATCTAGATGTCTATCATTATGGTGTTATTGTTGACACAAATGATAGCAGAGCAGTAGATACATGGCATGAAATCACTCCAGCCGTAAGTACATACATCTCAAACGCGTTCACAGCAACATATACACAAAATGGTTGTGGATCAAATGACCCTGGAGTCATCACATCATTCGATGTAATAGATCAGGAACAAGGCATTGAATTGCAAATATTCACAGCCAACGACGATGGCAAAGTTAAGGGTGCATATTCGTTCTCAGAATTGTGGTACTAACCACTCCCTCTTTTTATTTTAACATCTATTAAAATAAGATATACTTATTGTTTTGAAGAATAATACAAGTACATATGATTCTGGCAAAACTCTTCTAATTTTTGAAAAAAATTAAGGGAAATGGTATTGTAATCTCCACACGACTTTCTGCCTGTTTTAGACCCATCTGATATGTCTCTGGAAAACCCACCAGATTATCTTGAATTCCTGATTGACTGCCACAATACGACATGAGTTGCGCATAAAATAAAAAAGTCAACTGATTGAGATTCTACTTGTACAAATTGTCATTTTTCTCATGGACTAACGCATCAAATAGTTCTTGTGTTCTTCCATAAATTCTTCACAGGATCATCAATGTTGTCATTTTTCTTCTTCATCCAGCGACATCATGATCTTTTCCTTTGATTAGATTACATCTTTAGCGTCTGGCTAATTATTACGAATGGAGAGCATTTATCGCATCATCAGCATTGTCAAATCTCAATACCTGCGATTCGTCAAAGTTCTCGATTGCGCACAGCTCGACTGGCCACAACTCATCTCTGCATTTTTTGCAGCAAGACATGTTGTTTTTTGGACTGTGACATATGCAGGAGCAACGGTCTCCTTTCTTTTTGTATTTCTCATAACTCCATTTTCGATCATTTAGCCAATAGCTTTCAAAAGTTCCGCTATCGAGAAATAAGAAATTTTGTTCAGAAAATCTTTTTAACATTTTCTT
This sequence comes from uncultured Candidatus Nitrosotenuis sp., assembly GCA_964402265.1. Classification (GTDB taxonomy): domain Archaea; phylum Thermoproteota; class Nitrososphaeria; order Nitrososphaerales; family Nitrosopumilaceae; genus Nitrosotenuis. The sequence goes on from CAYOBG010000019.1 coordinate 14,888, forward strand.
GGCAAGTGTTTGATGCGTTTTTTGCAGATTTGATATGTCATATGCGAAAACTAACAATCTCGGATATCCACTAGACACACAGACATCAATTAATGGAACAAGTTGAAGGCGCGTTGCTGCACTAGAAATTGCTGGAAAATATGTTGGAGTTACTATCTTTTTGTTATCTATGGCTATTTCTAAACTACGAGAGTTTAGTTGCCCATGATTCAAAACAGTAGCTTGAAACATCTGTTTAGTGTATTGTATAATATTAAAAGAACTTTAAGGTGCTGTTTAGATCCACATCCACATCTCTTGGCTTATCTATATTCTAAAATAATTGACAGTTGATCTTCAGCCGACGATTTCGACATGAATAAGAACCGATGCTAACTTGACAGCACCTTTTGTTTGCTTACAAGTGTTACAAAAAACAGCACAAAAATTTATCAATGGAATTTTTCAACGTAAATCATGCGCGACATTAACGAAATAATGCCAAAAATACCCAACATGAAATGGGGTGCACTAACCAACAAGTACCCATCTAACAAAAATGTCAAGGATCTAGACCACATGCTTCCGCATGATAAAAAATGGCATACTGTATTTGATTTTGATGACCACGTTTATGTCGATGACGTGCAAGTCTGGAAAAAAGACAAAAAGGCCTGGACTTAGCTTCCCATCATTCCAACCATCTTTGGTGGAATTCTGTACTCTTTTGATACGGCAATCCCATTATCCGCAGTGACTACTACCTGTAATAGTGAGTTATCCTGAGGCGGTGAAAGAATCACTTTTTGTCCAGGATCTAGGGTTCCTAGTGGCTGCACATCGCCGTCGCCAAAATTCACCATAATATTGGTGAGGGGCCTGCTTCCAGTGTTTTGAATCATCACCCTTGCCGTAACAAAAAGGTTTTGCGGATCCTTGAACGGATCCACATCAATTTCATAGTCCTGAGTGAAAATGATTCCTTTTGATAAGGATATAGTAATTACCACGCCAATTGCTGCAATGGCTGCAACTGCGCCAACTATCAAAAACCTGTAGGTCTTCAATGGGTAAATTTGGTAAATCTTGCTATTAAGACTAGCTTATTTTCCGCCCTGCTCAGGAATGGTGGAAAGTGTAGTGGTTGATACTACATTTTTTGTTTTTCGGATTTGCTTTGTTATTATATCTGCTACTTGCTTGTGATTTTGGCCTACCACCTTTACAAAGAGATCATACATCCCATATGTTCCGTGTGCTTCCTTTACTCCGTCAATTTTGAGTAATTCGCGCATTACGTCCATTTCGTGCGCAGTCTCGCACTTTACTAAAACAAATGCAATCTCCATTATTCTCCCTTCATCTCCTCACGGGTTTTGAATGTTGGCTTTATGCCAAGTGTTGTGTAATCCCCAGTAGTGCACGTAAAGCACAACGAATCGTGCGGAATTCCTACTGCGTTTGCCAGATTTTCTGCATCATTATACCCCAAAAAGTCTGCTCCAATGTCGCTTCGAATTTTTTCAATTATTTCCTCGTCTGTTCCATTTTGGTTTGCTCCAGTTGCAAGCTCTTCCTGTGACGGAAAATCAATTCCTGCATAGCAAGGATACTTGATTGGTGGGTATGTTATTAGCATGCTGATTTTTTTTGCGCCAGCCCTTCGCAATGCCTTGATGATTGCCTTTGAGCTAGTACCTCTGACCAGACTATCATCAATAATTACGACATGTTTCCCATTGATGATTTCTGTAATTGGTATAATCCAGCGGTTTATCTCTACACGGTCTGACTGGTGTGGCTCGATAAAGCTGCGCAGCGGACCTTTCTTACTATAGCGGTCCTTGAGCAGCCCCTCATCAAATTGTAATTTTAGCTCCTGCGCATATCCAAGCGCTGCAGGCCTGGCAGAATCTGGAACAGGTATTACCAAATCAGCATCAGCAATCGGAAACTTCCTTGCCAGGAACTGGCCTATTCTTTTTCTTGCTACATAGATGTTTGTTCCCTCCATTTTTGATGTAGGATGTGCAAAATACGTAAACTCAAACGAACAGTGTGCGTGCTTTTTTTCCTCTGAAAACATTTCAGACTCCATTCCTGTTTTGCTGAACTTTAATAGCTCACCTGGCAGGACATCTCGTACTAGCTTTGCGCCAACTGCAGTAATTGCTGATGATTCCGAGGCAACAACTGATACCCCACCTTCTTCCTTTGAGCCTAAAACCATCGGCCTAAAGCCCCTCGGGTCGCGCGCGGCATAAACTGCGTTATCATCAGACACAAAAGTAAAGCAATACGAACCAACCATCTCGTTTTTAAGAATAGATAGTGCTGCGCCCAGTTTTCCGTTTGTTGACATTATTGATACTAGTCGTTGGGCTGCAATCATGGTATCACTAGAGTTTTGCGGTGTGAACGTACATCCTCCGACCATATTGGCAAGCTCTGCCACATTAGCTATTGTACCATTGTGTGCAATGCAGAGATCCTTTACCTTTAGCGGCTGTGCATTCTCAAGGCTGCTTCTGCCAACAGTCGAATATCTGACATGGCCTATTGCAGCAGGTGATGCATATTCCTCTGTAATTTTTTGAAACTCTGATGATGCCCCTGAGACTAGTCCCAGTCTTTTAACAGGGGTCTTGTTTGGTATGGCAATTCCCCATGCCTCTTGGCCCCTGTGTTGCAATGCACGTAACGCATCAATTACCATTGGTATGACGTTTGTGCCATCGCGGCTGAAAATTCCAACGACCCCACAATTTTCTTTAACCTTAACCATGCAGCACCAGTTCCCTCAGTGAATTAAACCACTTTTCATGTGCCTTATCAACCCTTAGTTTGGCAACATGTTTTTTCTTGTCTGAAAATATGATTTCATTTCCTTGGAATGAACCTGCAACACCGAATCTGACTTTGCTCTTTTTTAGAGCAGATGATACTGAATCTAGTTTTGATTTTTCCACTACCAGCAAATATCTAGAATGGCTCTCAGAGAACAGCAATTTAGAATGATCCAGTTTTTCTTGCGGGATTGATTCTAAATTCACAATACAGCCAATCTGGCTTGTCATTGATAGTTCCGATATTGCAACTGCCAGCCCGCCCTTTGAGCAATCGTGTGCTGCCCTTACCTGTTCTTTTTGGATTAGGGATAGAACGGTATCCATGTTTTTCTTTGATTCTGGTAAGACTATCTTTGGTGGCTTGCCCCCAATGAAATCATGGATGTATTCGTAATATTCAGAGCCTCCAAGCTCATCTTTTGTTACCCCCACCACAACCAACACATCCCCTGATTCGATTTTTTGCGGCTTGAGCGGTTTTTTGTCAATTAAACCCAAGACGCCAATGAGTGGAGTTGGCTTGATTGGGCCTTGCGGCGTTTCATTGTATAGGCTAACTTTGCCTCCAACGCACGGAATACTGAAAAACTTGCAAAACTCGGTGATTCCCTTTAGTGATTCTAGAAAGGTCCAAAAGATTTCAGGGTTTTCTGGATTGCCAAATTGCAAATGATCAACCATTCCAATCGGGGTCGCACCAGTACACACTACATTTCTGCATGCCTCCTCAAAGCAGCCCATTGCACCATGGTATGGATCCAGATAACAATACTTTGGATTACCATCGATTTTGACAGAGAGATATTTCTCATTGTCTAGCCGCAGTACAGCGGCATCTGACCCAGGCTTTACCACTGTTCTGATACCCACTTCATGATCATACTGCCCGTACACCCAGATCTTGCTTGCAACATTTGGACTGGACAACACACCCAGAATGGTTTTGGAAAGATCCTTTGGCGGTGATGGCTCTTTTCTTTTTTGTAATTCCTCAAGGTATGACGGCTTTTTTGACGGCCTATCAAGTAGTGGGGCGTTTGCCACTATATCTGCAGGCATTGATGCAAGGACTGAATTTTTGTCAGTTACCTTCATTAGTTTGTTGCCAGTCACCTTACCAATCACAGAACAGCTGACCCTGAATTTTTTGCATATACTCTGTAGCTTTGGCAGTCTTTTCTTGTCAGTAATTACTAGCATTCTTTCCTGGGACTCAGACGTCATGATTTCAGACGGCTTCATGTCAGGTTCTCTTGTGTGGACTTTATTCACGTCAAGCTCGATTCCAACATTCATTGCGTCAGCTGTTTCAGATATTGCGCATGATAATCCACCTCCTCCCAAGTCCTTAATCGCCTTGATTAATCCCTGGTTTCGCGCCTCTAGTGTTGCCTCTATGATTAGTTTTTCAATGAAAGGATCTGGGATTTGCACTGCAGAGCGGTCTTCTGTTTCTAAAGAAT
>CAYOBG010000020.1:0-19043 GCA_964402265.1 uncultured Candidatus Nitrosotenuis sp.
AGCAAAAACTGGAACCAACCTCATTTGAAATCCTAGAGCACAAGGCCGAAGTCAAAGTGATGGGAAATGCACTACTGGAAGACTTTTCACGCGCACTGGATAGGTCATTGAATCTCACTAAAGCCTTTGCCATTGGAAGTTTTGCGCTCTTTATTGGCTCTCTTTTTCTATAGTCTTTACATTCTCTAGATTTCCGTAAAACTCGTCAACAAAGCTGGCAAGCTGGAAAATTGGAACAATTGGGACCTTGTTTACAAAGCTGACTGTATCCTGGTATAGCGTTACTATAACCGGTGCTGCAATTGCACCATTTGTCTTTGCGACATATTGCTTTGTGCGCTCTATTTGTTTTTGGACAATTTCATTTAGCGCAGAGGGATTAGTCTTCTTCCAATGCTTGCAGTCAATTAGCATTGCAACTCCTAGCTTGATGCCAACTACATCGATTTCCATTCTGGGATTAGTCAGGATAAGATTTCTCATTACTGCCAAGTCCTGCATTTCTAGAACCTTGGCAGCTAATCCTTCAAAGTCACGCCAGTTCAGGTGTTGAGCTGCCTCATCAATTAGAATTCCCTTATGTAATGCAAGAATTGTGGCACGCAGCTTGTCCCCGTCCTCAAAGTGAATGGTATTCCCATCAAATCTGCCGATATCATTTGCGGATAATTCCTGTAGCATTCTTTTTGCAATAGACTCATCAGTTTTTGTCACCACTGCAAAATCCTCAACTGTAATTCCACCGGGTATGATTCCATCTATGCCGTCAAGCCAAAGTTTAGAGTTCAATTATAGGCCCTCTCGGTTTTACAAATTAAAAGGATTGCATAGAATTTTTATTAATCAATATCGCCGTGTGATTCCCTTGGAGCTTTAAATTAGATCATATCAATACCAAACATGTGAAAATTATTCTGGTTTTTTTACTATGTGCAGTTTTTGCAAGCGGTATAGCATTTGCGGAAAAGGGAACCTTTGTTGATAAAATCCAGTTCATCCAATATCTAGATGAGAGCACCGCAATAGAAGAGGTAAAAAAGCAAAACCTCGACATTTACTATTCTAGAATACCTGCCGAGATGATACAAAATCAGGACATACAACACCTCAAAGTCTTTTACACGACTGGCGGCTCGTTTAGCATACTGGTAAACCCAGCAGCAGGCGCAGAATTCAACCCGTTTTCCACTCAAAAGACAAGATTTGCACTAAACTATCTAATTGACAGGAAGCTCATAGTAGATGAGCTAATGTCCGGGTATGGAGTCACCATGACTTCAAACTATGGCCCATTTGATCCAGACTTTTTGCTAATTGTAGAGGAATTGGAAAAATTCCATTTCAGGTACAATCCAGAGCTAGCTAATACCATGATAACTGACAGCATGACACAGCAAGGTGCAGAAAAAATCAACGGCAAGTGGTATTATGATGACAAGCCAGTAACTGTCACATTCTTTATTCGAAATGATGACCCAGTTAGAAAATCAATTGGAGAAGTAATATCGTCTGAGCTTGAAAAAATCGGATTCACTGTAAAAAAAGACTTTGGTGATCTAAACAAGGCATATGTTCTAGTATATGGGTCTGACCCTGCAGATCTAAAGTGGTCGCTATACACTGAAGGCTATGCCGGAAGATCAGCATTTGTAAAGTATGACCCGCTAGGCCTTGCGCAAATGTATGCACCATGGTTTTCCAACATGCCGGGCTTTAACAATCCGTCATACTGGAACTACAAAAACGACAAGCTTGATACCATAACGCAGAAAATCTATTCCAGCAACTACACATCATCTGATGAGCGCACAGGACTGATTCGCGAGGCAACAAAACAAGGAGTAAACGAATCAGTCAGGATATTTCTTGCTGCCAAAGTCGACCCATTTGTTGCAAACAAAAACGTGGATGGCATAATCAATGACTTTGGCGGTGGTATAACATCAAGATTCACGCCAATTAATGCAAGAACTGATGATACTGAGCTAAAAATAGGTGTAAAGCAAATCTACCAAGGCGCATGGAACCCAGTCCGTGGGCTAGCAGACGCATATTCAAAGAACATTTGGGATACCTTGTATGATCCTGGCATATTCAAAAATCCGTACTCTGGCCAAAACTTTCCAGTAAGGGAAAAGTGGTATGTAGAAACTGCGGGACCTACCGGCACTCTATCGGTACCACCTGATGCCATCAACTGGGATCCTGCACAGCAAAAATGGGTGCCAGTCGGCCAGAACAAAAAGGTAGTCAGCAAGATAACATATGACTTGGTCTGGTCAAACTGGCACGACGGACAAAAAATGGACATGAATGATGTCCTGTATTCTGTTTATTTCACTCAAGAATGGGGTTCAGAACCACAGGAAAACGACAAGACATTTGATCCAGAATACACTCCGACTGCAAGCCAGTCGTCAAAAACACTGATTGCAATAAAGCCAATTGATGATGATACCATCGAGGTTTACGTGGATTTCTGGCATTTTGATGAATCAGAAATTGCGGACTGGGGTGGGGTCTGGGTTGTAATGCCATGGGAGGTGATGGCTGCAATGGAGCAGGCAGTAGTTGACGGCAAGGTCTCGTTTTCAAGGACTGATTCCCAGGCAAAGGGCTTGAGCTGGCTATCTATGATCATACCGCGGGATGCTGCTATCATACAACAATATCTCGAAGAGTTTTCCATGTCAGGTACCATATCGCCATCACTTGCAGACTATACTGATGAAGAATATGCAAAGTCACGATATAATTCCGCCATATCTTGGATCAAGGAAAAAAATCACGCAATAATTAGCAACGGCCCGTTTTACTTGGACAGCTATTCCCCAGAGGCCAGAGTAATGACAATTCGTGCATTTGATGACCAATCCTATCCGTATACGGCAGGATACTGGAGCAAATTTGAAAATGTGAGCCTGCCGCAAATCACAAAGATAGATATCCCGCAAAGAATCATCAAAGGTGATCCACTAAGCATTCCGATTCAGACCAAAGATACAACACACGTGTATTATTTTGTCAGTGATGCATCGGGAAACCAAATCGATGATGGGTTATTGCAGATCAATAATGATGTCACTAACATTGTTCTATCAGGTACTATGACACAAAAAATGAATCTTGGAGGAAATGACATCAAGGTGTATGCAATATCTGATATGGTGCTAAAGCCTGACATTTACACTACAAGCTTTTTTGTCTCAGAAAACAATGACACTGAATTTACAGAAACTATATTGGAACAACACACATCAAAAGCAGAAACTGACTATGTCGGACCAATATCCATTGTGGTGGGCGTAATAATAATTGGTATAATAGTATACATCAGGAAGAAAAAAACTCACTGATCTTTTGTTCATACAAATTCTACTCAAGCCTTATATCAAAAATAACAAAAAAGTATTCTGAAGATAAAATGCCAGACGAAAGTTGCAGAAATTGCGGAGGACAATTAAAAAAATGCACGACATGCGCCGAGTGCAGGGGAGCAGTAAGCATGATTTGCGTTCAGTGTGGGACAAGAACCCAAGAACAAGTTCATGCGCTTTGCTTTATGGCAGAGATCCCAAGAATGGACGAGTCAACCGTACTCCCAAATGAAATCTTTCAAAAACAGATTCTTGTAGCTTAAGAAGAAATCATACCCAAGGCTTAAGTACTCTTTTCCGACCTGATCTGAACTATGCGGAAAGTTGGCACGGTATTGGTCCTATTTGCAATGTTGCTCATTCCTACTGGCGCCTTTTCGCAGAGCAGCTCAAGAATCTCTCTTTTAGATACGTTTGGCGACTACAAAAAGGGCGAGAGCGTATTCATTTTCGGGCAAATTGCTCAAGTTTCATCTGATCTTTACGTTGTAACTCAAATCATAAACCCAAATGGGGACCTCTGCCAGATTCAGCAGCTAAGACCGCTATCTAATGGCAATTTCCTAACTGATCCTGTGCCATTGACAGGCAAGATGTGCGGGCTGGTCGGAAAATATGACGTCAAAGTATTCTATGGCGATTACACCGCATCAAGCACATTTGATGTGCTAAATGCAAATCTTGGTGAGAAAACAAACAAGGACTATCTGTCCTCGGCAGTATCGGTAATAGAGTCAAAGCTAGTGTCTGCAAAAAAGACAGGTGACATTGGCAACTATGAGACTCAATTTGCCGACATTAAAGACACAACAGACCTTGCCAAATTAAAATCACTATACGTTAATCTGTTTTTGTCATTCCCTGATGAATCCGACAGACTAGACTTGGACTTTAGGATAAGGCCTGCATTAGAGACTGCATTTGCAACAACAAAGTCACTAGTATCATCATCAAATCTTGACAGCACAGAGGCAAAAAAAATTGATGAGCAGACAGCAGGTGTTGCATTTTATTCAGCAATAGGCGATGTCCGAACTGCGATAAAGGAGCTAAGCGACGTCTATGTATCAATAACAAATGTGGACCCGCAAAAATCCTCACAGGACAAGCAGCTAAGCTATTCTGAGCTCAACCAGTTATTGCTAAACCTAATGACAAAATCAAACTCCATAATGAGCAGGGAGGTCAAAGAAGAAATCGGATTTATCTTTGCCAGAGGTACAGGCCCTGTCTACACTGATGAGCTAAACGACCTAGTAAACTTGCTAACTGAGGCAAGACTGCTTGATGGCACGCTCAAAAAAGACGACAACCTATCAAGACTAATCAGAACCGAATGGGGCACACTACGGGAATCCTTGATAAGCAAAGACTCACTTGCAAAGTTCTTAGAGGTCAAGCCCAAAGTTGACAAGCTAAACGAGGCAACCTTACTCTTGAGGAACTTGGACCGAGTCGACAAGTTCGTTTCTGCAAACAGCACGCAAAATTCCGAGCTTGCAGAAATCATAAAGCCAAAGCTTGATGACCTGATGGGCCAGCTATCTGGTGCCACATCCCCTGATGATATCATATCAGTACAAGAGGATATTATGGATATGAAAAACGTAATAGAGATATCATCTAGAATATCTAGTACCATATCATTTGCCAAAAACAACAACGCAGGAAATGAAAACCTGATTGACTCGTTTGAAGCATTATTGGATAAGGTCAAGGATGCCCAAACGCTAAACGAAATCCTGAGTATCGTATCTGACTATGAGCAATCAATTAATGATCTTAGGGAAAAGCGCAGCCCGCTGTCCGTTTTAAAATTTGACTATGAGCAGCTTCGATCAAAGGCCGAACTGCAATCTGACTATGAAAGCCTTAACACAATAAACAACGCAATCAAGGTAATAGACACTGCAATTGAGATAGAAAAGGGCAACCCAACAATTAACAAAATAGACAAAATCGAGGTTCTGCTAAACTATTATGCAACACAAGGCTCTGTGATTCGCGCCAAACTTGATTCGTATTCTAAAGATGCATACAAGATTCGAGCATCTGAAATCCTACAGAGGGCAAAATCAATTGAAAACTTGATACTACTTGGAGAACGACACAACAAGTTCCTTCCGGGGTATACTGACTTTACTGATTCCATGAAAATACGACTAGATGAGGCACGGGATCTGGTAGTCAAAAAGGACTTGGATGCTGCAGACAACAAGGTTCGCGCGTTATTTGATGAATGGCGCCAAGTATCTGAGAAATATTCAGAAGATCCGTTCGGAAATGAGGCTGGCTATTCCCTAGATGAGATAAAGAGAATCGAATACCGAGAAAAGCTAGAGCAAATCTCTCACTTTGTTGGGACATTTTACAACGAGGACTTTGAGTCAGGCTCTGAAGAGTTCATTGCCCTGACTGAGAAGGCCTATGATCTAATAGACTATGGAAACTTTGATGATGCGGAAAAGAAGCTCAAAGAGATTAGAAACTTTGTCTCAGACCAGCTAGAAGAAAGCCACAAAAAAATACTCTTTGATATCTTGTATGATCCTCAAAGCCAAATATGGGTGATGAGTGGTGCACTAGACAAGCAGCTCTTTGATAGACGTGAAAACCTGTATCTTACCATATACAACATGGATGGAAATCAACACAGCACGCTAAAATTCTCTGATACCAAAGACGGCGACTTTTACACCCAATGGTTTGCACCAACAGAACCTGGACTATACGTGGTAAAATTGCAGTGGCGTGATGCCATAGCATCGCAAATAGTTGATGTTGCAGAAAAATCAACCACAACAGCTAGGACTCCTCCACCAAGCTCAGATTACACCCAAAATGTTGATCTGGCACGACAGTTCGAAGACTTGCAGAATTTTGTGGAACTATTTGGCGGCTCTAACTATGATTCAAATCGCGATAGATTTGACCCAGTGATAACTGATATTAGAAATGCCTTACATGACAAGGACCTCTCTTCTGCAAAGTCAAAAATCTCTGAGCTCCAGTCCATGATAGAGCGATATCTACCCGCCCGCTCAAAGATTGGAGTACTTGATGCAAGCATGACTGATGGCAAGCTAGTAGTGTCTGGTGCAATATACAAGACTGTGGCATTTCCTGAAGACATTTACATTGACATATTTGATCAGTCTGGCAAAAAAGTAGACGAGATTCCACTCAAGGACAATTCTTCTGGATACTTTAACCATGTAATATCAAGACCATACACGCCTGGAATCTACGTGGCACAGCTGGAATACCATGACTTGATAGTGTCTGATTTCTTTAAGGTAAACTAGTCAAAGACTTAACTAATTCTTGGCATAATATGGTGTAATGCCGGATGAAAAAAAGAAGCTAAACACAACAAAAGACGACTATGAAAAAGCACTGGCATCAGACGATCCCACCAAAACCACTATTGATTTAGAAAAGCTGGCAAAGGAAGCCATGAAAAAATTCAAGTCGCTATGAATATCGAGTGGATAGTCACTGGAGTCATACTTTTGGGAGGAATGGCAGCCGGTGGAATTCATCTGTATGTCAAAAGAAGAAAAGATCATCTTGATCTTGATGGGAACAAACCTGCCTAGAGTTTTGCGTATTGCAATTGATTACAATTGACTACAAATGATACATGAATGATATAAAATATAAAAATAAAGTCATACTGTGAGAATAACGGAGAAAACATCTAGAGCAATCTTCCTTACATTGTTCATCTCAATTGGAGGATTTTTTATGTCCGATGCATATGCAGTGGTTCCGCAGTTTAGCACGTATGTGGCAGATGATCCAGACAACGGTGACACTGTATTCTCAAACGGTGATACTCTGACCATAACCTTTAGCGTACCAACAAATGCCACCGGTAGCGGAACCATCACTCGAGATGAAATCAATGCAAACTTCACAGATGGGGCAGGAGCACCAGACCTTGGAACGGCGTATTCTGGCGTGTGGTCTGCCGACTCTCAAACTCTCACAATTACTGTTACTGATGTTACTGGTAGTGCACTAACAATAGGAGTGTCAACCATTGGTGGTGCAGGAACTACGAATATTTCAAGCCAGGCAGACGATGATAATGCAAATTTGATAAACGTGGGTGGTGATACCGCCACACTTTCGGGAGACTTTGGCGTAATAGTGTCGGTTAGTGCAGATAATAATAGTGGAGGCGACTGTTCGACTGACTGCACCGAGCCTACTCTTGGTCTTGATAGTAGCGGAAGAAGACTAGTCCAAGATGGATTTACCTACAATGGTAAGCCAGTTGATGTTGAGCTATACTACACACCATATCCATTAATCACTGTCAATGTGGGTGAGAGGAATCTTGCCGAGTTTAAAATATTTGATGAGCGAGGGCCTGCAAACATTTCTCATCTTGATCTTGCCTTTGGTTTGGCAAAAGGGCAGATATTATCTCAAAGCAAAGCGATGATAGAGTGGGACCGCCTCTACGATGGAACAGAACTCGTCAATGTGGTGGATCCAGACAATCTGTTGTCTGATGATGTCAAGGTGTTTGCATCTAATGGCAAATGTAGGGAAGACTCTGTTTCTGATGATTGTCTTGTAGTGAGAATTTATCACACATTTCGAGCTCCGCCCGAGTTTAACATTGTCGGAACCAACGTCTGGGATTACTACAGAAACGCGTGGCAGAACTATTACAACCACGGAATCGAAGTTGTTGGCAAGTCGATGAATCCCCCAAAACAATATCTTGTACTAGATGACGGCAAGCCCATCACAATAACCGAGGTTGAAAAGAATCATGCAGTCGATGAATACGGAAATAATTGGTTCTTTGAGAAGAACTGGACAAAAGAATATGTGCCAGCAGGCAAAATAGTTGACCCGATATCCAAGTATCATGGCGTGGAGCGGGATCATGCATATTTTGAGACATATCTGCGCGGACAAGAGCTTGTAGCGCTGCACACACTTGATGTAATGTTGGATGGCAAGACAATACAGGGTGAGCCACCAAAAGATCCTGTCTTGTCTGAGGAATTATGGGTTCCAAGAGGCGAGGACATGTCATTGCAAAAAACAATCAGATCAGAGACAGAGCGCGCCGAGCAGATATACCGTACATTATACCCTGAGAGACCTGACAGACAACCATCACAAACTCAATGTTTGATGCATTTCACGTCTGCTGTGTGCTCTAACTAGACTCAGATCTTTGCAGCACCCTTTACAATATTGAATAATTGCCGCACTGCAAGCTTTGGATGGCTCACTGCCAGCCTTACAATACTTGCAAGGCTGAAATCTGCCTTGATGAAATCCAAAAACTCGTCAATGCTTAGCTCCTTTATGATGTCAAGTTCCTTGTCCCATTCTTGGTCTGATAGCCCAATCCATCTTGCCTGAACCTTTGATGCCGAGTTTATCTTTGCCTGGATTGCCTTTTTCCAGTTTTCCTCGTATGGGTATAGTGATTTTTCAGAATAATCTCCTTTTGATATGGCATTGGCTGCAGTCTCACCTGCTATTCTGCCAAAGCGAATCGCATAGCGAATTCCTTCCAGTACTAGCGGGTTTGCCTGGCCTGCAGTATCACCAACTAGAATCAAATTATCGTACACTGTTTTTCTGGACAGTCCATCATTTGGAATCAAACCATAATGAAATTCAATTGGTGTTATTTTTCCAAGCTTTGCAATCGGACCTAACTTTTTCTCAATTATTTCCTTTAGTCGCTCAGTTGGGTCCAATGTGGATTCTGGTTTTCCAACACCTACTCCAATTCGAACAATCTTTCCGCCTAGTGGAAAAATCCATGCGTATCCTGCAGGGGAATAGTCTTGCCCTACCATGAGCCACCATGTTTGAGGATCAACGTTTTCTGCCTCCACCTCATATTCCGCACCTGCGCCAAATCTTGCCCACTGTGATACTAGTCCCAAGGATTTTGCAACTACGGTCTGAAACCCACTTGCATCAATTACTATTTTAGAGTGAAATGATATGTTTTCTTTTGCAGATGTTGTGTTGAGTGTGATTCCGTTTTCAGTTCTTGTCGCATCAAGCATTGTGGTATTCAAGAATAACTCCACGCCTTGTCTTTGTGCTTTTTCTGCTAGCCATCGGTATGTCTTTCTGACATCTAGTACTGCTGACATTGGTATATCGCCAGATATTATGACCTCGTTATTTGGTGAGCAAAAGCCATAGTTCTTGATTGGGTTGTAGCAAAATTCTGGGATTTCAAACTCGCGAATGCTATCCATCCAGGTAACCCCACTTGTTCTTACTGTTTGCGCAACTGTTTCCTCTTTTTCTAATAATGCCACTCGAAGACCTGACTTGGCAACAGAAAATGCCGCAGAAGAACCTGCGGGGCCAGCTCCCACCACTACAACATCATAGTTTAGCTCGCCTGACACAATTTTGCAATTATTCCATAATATTATAATCTATTTTTACAAAACCATTCTTTTGAATTCCGGGCTTTTTCGTATTGATTCAAAATCAATATCAGATCTTGCCTTGTACTTGCAGGAAAAATCAAGATCAATTGCCTTTTTCAGTACCTGCAGGCCTGATATGCTGTCATTTTTTCTGACAAGACTTGATGCCTTGTTGTATAACACCGGGACGCTGTCTGGTCTTGTCTCCAATATGGTATCATAACAGGTGATTGCCTTGTCATACTTTTCCAGATAGTGCAGGGCTAGTCCCTTGTTTATGAGTGCCAGAGAGTTCTGGGGCTCTATTTTCAGTGCTGTATCATAGCATGATACCGCATCAGAATATTTTGCAAACTTTCCCAAAATGTTGCCCTTTTTTATCAATGCCATGACATGTGTTGGTTCGATTACCAGAACCTGATCAAATAATACGAGTGCCTTTTTGAAATTGCCCAGATTAAACTCAGTTATTGCGGAATCGAAAATTACACTCAAGTCACTTGAGTAGTGGCTTGCCTTTTTGATCCACTTGTCGCTCTTCATCAAATGTTGCCATGTGTGCAGGATCGCGATGCATAAAGCTGTGTGTGGCGCCCTCTTTCTTTCTGCAGAATTTTTTGTGAACTGCTTCCTCTATTTTGAGCGTGTCTACGTTTTCATGAAACATCTTTTTGCCGCAATCTTCACAAACAATTTCAGGCATGTAGCTGCTGGATCATCAAATCTATTTATTTATTGTGTGGTATCTGCTGAATCATGGCAGAAATGCAGCTAGTACCGTTTGTTGCCTGGTCTGCAGTAACTGGAATTTTGTTTGTTTTAGTAGGGTTGGCGTATCGAAGTTTTCTTGGCAAGAAAAAATCCGATCCGTTATTTTGAGCCGGCGTGCTTTTTTAGATAATCTAGAATAACAGTATAGTCAAGCTCACCAAATCCGTCTGCTTCCGCGTCTTGGTATACTTGGTTTGCCTTTGTAGCCATTGGCAGGCTCAATCCAAATGATTTCGCTGCCTCGTTTATTGTGTCTAAGTCTTTTTTGAGATTTGATAGGGTAAACGTAGGGGAATAGTCTCCTTTGATCATCTTGTAGGCCTTGTTCTCACTCATCCCTGTTTTAAAATAAGTAGAGTTTAGAATTTCCAAGAATACCTCTGGCTCTATTTTGGCGCCTCGCGCAAGCGTAATTCCCTCAGAGATTGCAAGTGCTAGCATTGCTATCTGTAGATTCATTGCAAGCTTGACTGAATGTGCAGTGCCGTTTGGACCAAGGTAAAAAACCTTGTTTGCAATGTCATCAAAGATTTTTTTGCATTTCTCATATGTGGTATGGTCTCCGCCAACCATCATTACAAGCTCGCCAGTTATTGCAACGTTTGGCCCGCCCATTACTGGCGTGTCCAAGAATTGTATTCCACGACTTGCAAACTCTTGTGCAATCTCTCTTGATAAAATTGGGTTTATCGTACTGATATCACATACTATCAGTCCGTCGTGTTTGCCACAAGCAACGCACTCATCACCAAATGCGACTTTTTTTACGGCATCTGCGTTTTTTACTATGGTAAATACGATATCGGAATTTTCTGCGACCTCTTTTGGCGAGCTTGCTATTTTTGCACCGTTTTGCTCAAGTTGGATTGTTTTTGATTTGGTTCGATTAAACACAGTCAAGGTGTGACCGCGTTTTAGCAGGTTTAGGCCTATTGCGTTTCCAAGCAGGCCAGTCCCAACAATGCCAACTCTCATGTGCATTTTTGTAAAATCTGATTATTTGTGCTTTAGCGAAGCTCTTCTTCTGATACCTGCCATTTTCCGCCAATCATTGGTGCAGTAAATGCTAAATGACCAATCACCTTGTCCCCCTTCCTCACTACACCATAGTCTTGCTTTTTTGCAAGCTTGAGTATTTTTTCTTTAGTCTTGTATCCGCCTTCGATTACTTTGATCTTGAATCTCTTGCTAACCTTGATTGTGAGCTTGCGCGCAGTCTGGACATCGCCAACCCACGAAAACATTTCAAACGTGCCAAAGTTTTGCGTCTCTATTTCCAGGCCGTACAATCTTGCCTCAAACTTGAGGTTACCTTTTTTTGCCTCCTCGTTTAGCCATTCAATTGCTTCTTGCCCATGGCCTTTTTCTATGCCAAATGTCTCTGAATCCATCTTCATAATGCTGATCCACGCAAATCTGCACTTATTCTATGACTTTGAAAAAGGTTAAATTCCAAGTCAAATCAAATCAATTAATGCAGAAACTGGCACTGCTATTCTTACTGGCAATAACTGCGTCTATGATGTTTTCACTCAATGCAGTAGTCTTTGCTCAAGAGTCAACTGAGACTCCTGATGAGACCATGACTGATGAGGAAATTGTAGATGAAACAACAGATGAAGAAGCAATGGCAGACGAAGAAATGACAGATGAAGCAATGGACGAGCCAACCGACGAAGAACTAGCAGACGACAGCATGATGGAGGAAACAACCGACGAAACCATGGAGGATACCATGGTAGAAGAGGAAACCGTCGTGTCAACACCACTACAACAACTAATGAGTGGAACAGACCCACATGAAATAGCATGTGGCGAAGGACTACAACTAGTGTTCAAGGCAACAACATTCCGTCCAGCATGTGTCAAAGAATCAAGCTATCAGATTTTACTCCAAAGAGGATGGGCGTCTAGTCATGACCCAACTCATGAGGAATTAACCGCAATGGTGGATTCACTACCTGTCCAAGAAGCCGAGGACACCACAGATGAGACAACTGACGAAATGACTGATGAAACCACAGATGAGACAACAAATGAAGAAGTCAACATGGAGGAAGAAGTAAATGTTGAAGAAGATACCTCAACAGGAAATGGAACCGAACCAACTCCTCAAAGTTACACCATTGAGCTTGCAGAATCAATGGAAATGGGCGCAAACTAAACAATTCGACAAACCTGTGCAAGAATTTTTAATTGACTATAGATTAGAGGGGGTCTTTGCTCTAAACTAGGATTTGACCCAAGTAAACAAAAACTGGATTTGGTTTATTCTGCCGATTAACGTTGCAGCCGAAGGACTGCACACGGCAATTCCATTGTTTGTGATTCATCTCGGGGGAGGAATACGCGAAGTCTCTGTCCTAATTGCTATTCATTATGGTGCAGCTGCACTTGGCTCTATTTTCTGGGGCAAAATCCTTGACAAATATCATATCAAAAAGGCAATTTTGCTCTCCTCGTTTTCAGTCATTTTGCTTTGTTGCCTGTGGCTGTACTTTACCACACAAATCGAGCCTACATATATCATCTCACCCTTGGCCGGCTTTTTTTTGACTGCGCGAAGCCAGGTCACCCAGATGCTTGTGATGGAGACTAGCAAAAACAATGAATGGTCCAAGTTTTTTGCAAGGACTTCAATTCTGTCAACACTTGGAAGCCTTGTTGCAATGCTAATTGGCGCAGTTTGGAGTTTGTACTTTGATAGCAGACAATATTTTGTGATCTGTGCGATATCAACTGGCGTGGCACTTGTAATTGCCACACAGATGACTAGGACTCACTTTCACATAGAGCGACACACAATAGCTCATTCTGTTCACGGCATACAGCACATTTTCAGTCATTTTAGAATGCATTACCAGTTTACGTTTCCAAAAATTCCGTCAATCCATGATTATCGACATATAATATCAATTCTAAAGGGTAAGGTATCGCACGAGATAGGATTTTTGTTCTTGTCAAATTTGCTGTTTTATTTTGGAAGCAACATGTACTTTACTGCATTAACTCCGTTTTTCAAAAGCATGCACCTGTCCGACTCTACAGTGTTCACCCTGTATCTTGTCCAGACCTGCCTGATGACTGGATTTTTCTTTGTTGCGCCAAGGCTGATCTCAAGAATTGGTGAGGAAAAATCTGTCACACTTGCGTATATGCCAAGAATAATTGGAGTTTTAGTTGCCGGATTTTTGATAAGCCTCTCTGTGGGCTCTACATTGCTGACATTTGCAATACTCTCAATGGGTCTGATGGTAATCGGGTTTTCAATATTTACCACGGCAAACTCGGTTCTACTATTCAAGACCATACCAAAGGGCTTTGAGGGGACATATCTTGGCGTGAACAGCTCCATGGTGGGATTGGGTGTGTTTGGAGGCGCACTCACGGCTGGGTTTGTTACTACATATGCCAATTACACGGCTACATTCGTGGTATCCTCAATGATTCTTGCCGGCTCTGTTGTCTTGTTTAGGTTTTATTTGCGTCACAGGTTATCGGAGAAATCAATTAATCACTAGTTCTTGGGAGCTTGCCTTTTTCATCAAAGGTGCTCTGAATTGTAATGTCTGAGCTTGCAAATTTGATGTTAAGGTCCTTGTTCATCTGGATTAGCTTGACTCGGTTTGTGGCAGATAATTTCTGGTATGCATTCCATGCGTCCTGGAACTTGCCGCCAACTGATAAAATTCTGTCGCGCTCTGCCTTTGCAGTGTTTATTTTTTCTTGTTGATACTCAAACATGCTTTGGTATATTGGCTGAACTGCTGAGGGTTTTTTGGCAACAAACTTGGCAAATGCATTTTGTGGCTTGAACTGTTCATAATCCTTGTTCATCCTGCTGATTTCCTGATCAAGGCTTGCCTTGACTGTGTTTCTTATCTCCTGCATTCTCTGGGCGTTCTTGTCTGTGTGGGTCTTTTTTTCTTGCATCTCTGCTAGGATTTTCTTTGATAGCTCTATTTTCTTTAGCATCTCCATCATTGCCGGGTTCTTTTTTATCTGATCTGTTGCCTTGATTTGAGTATCATCAATTGCAAAGCTTGGAGATATAGTACCAATGATGACAAAGAAACCAAACAGAACTGAACACACGATGAGGTTTCTTGCCATCGAGTACGGTAAGGCGTAATTTTGTATTTAGCGCTTGATCAGAAATTCTGAGCAATCCTTAAGTTTAGGAAAAAGGCAAAACCACATCTAAAAATAAGTCTTGATCGTAATCGTTCCATGATAACTGTAGATTGCCGTGAAATAGAAGATCTCAAGCACGAGCTTGCAGTCTTTGTCTCAGATTGGCTGGGGGCAATACCTACAATGAAAATTCATGAATTCATGCTCTCACCAATAGAGGATGAAAAACTGGACTCTGAGCGTGTGGTCAAGGCAATAAAGGAGTTTTTTGCATCAGTTGGTGAGACTGCAAACTTTGGCGTGTTGCCAAAAAATGACATCATTCTGATAACATCAATTCATGAAAGGAAAAACAAGAAAGCCGCACCTGTTAACTCGATGTTTTCATGCACGCACTGCGGCTATGTCACACAATATGAGGTCTTGCTGCAAAGCCACATGAAAATGCATTACCTTTGATGCTTGGATGCCAAAAACCTATGTCTGATTATTGGCAGGCCTGACTCCAGTGAGAACTGGTAATGCGGGAATAATTTATGATAATACTTGGCAAAGCTTACTGCCACTGTGTGAATATTGAATGTGGTTCGTATACCATCAATGTTGACTTGTCTCCCAAGTGTGTCATATATGATAATATTGTACGGGTGTGGAATCTCACAGCGTCGCGTAAAAAACCATAATGTACCAAGCAGTATGATAAACAGACCTGTTATGATCCTGCCAAGCATGATTCGATGTATGATATTTGATATTTAGGATTGTCCTTCTGGGAATTTCTTATATTGTATGATACCATACCAATATCATGGAAGAAAAATCAGACAAAGTATCATGCGAGACCTGCCCGTTGGATGCGATCCCAAAAATGATTGCAAAATTATTCAAAAAGAAATAATTTATGGAACAATCTTTTTAACTTGATTTGAAAAACAGCTAGAAATTGGCCAGTGCAATAAGATTAGTATTTGCGAACAGATCCTATGTAGGACTCGCTGGCGCGGTTTTTGGCGCAATGTTCATGATAATTTCCACATTATCCGAGTTTGTGTTTTTTGAGCCATACTTTGTGTTCTATGTACCAGATTACAGAATAGCAAGCTTTGCGCTAACAATTGGAGTCTCTGCGCTTTCTGGTCTAGTCATACCAATGAATGTCTACTTGCTAAAGACCATCCAGAAAGCAAAACGAGTTGGCGGCGGCTTTCTTGGCTCACTGATTGGGGCATCTGCTGGTGCATGTAGTTGCGGGCCTGTAGGGTTTTCAATAATCTCTACATTTGGAACTGCGGGTGGTCTTGCAACTGCTTTTTTGACCAACTATGAAATCCCGCTAAGACTAGTCTCAGTTGGAATACTCGGGGTTGTCTATTACACCACGACACGATCGTTAAACGACAATTGCAAAATTTAAAGTAAATAGAACTGCCTGAATCCTGAAGACAGGAAAGCCACGAGATAGGACCAAAGGGAGATTATGTGATTCAGGCCTTTCTTAGTATCATATATGGTATGGTTTGATATCAGATACTGTGTGTTGAGTTTGTACAAACTCTGAGTTAATATTTGACTGATTTTGGTTTTTGAAAAACAAAATCAAACAAAAAGTGAATTATTTTACTCCAGATTCGATATTACATGGTCCCTGAGAGTCATCTCATGACGATATTGTTTGTGCCAGCAAGGCCTAGCAAAAGGACACTTGAAGCAGAAGACCCCGATGGTATAAAATACGACTAGAAAATTTTTGTAAACGAATTATCTGGAACTGAGAGTATTGCAAACTCCTCTGGATGAATTATCTTTGCTAGAATTTCAATTCCGGTTATGGTTCTAATGCTTGGCTTGCTAAAATACGAGTTTGCATCAACTGCATAAGCATTCTTGGTTTTGACAGCCCTGAGATTTTTCCACTTTGGGTTTGACTCTAGTGATGCGGTACATTCTGTTGTGGTCCTTTTTATGTCAAACCCGCACGGCATCATAACTATGATGTCAGGATCTGCAGTAGCTACCTCATCTATTGTCATTTTTCTGGAATGCTCGCCGGTATTGCTCACCAAGTTTGTACCTCCTGCAATCTCAACCATCTGTGGAACCCAGTGACCTGACGTGAAAAACGGCTCAACCCACTCTATGCACAATACCTTTGGGCGTGCAGTATGGCTTTTGCTTTTTACAAAATCAATTCTTTTTTGCAATGACTGGACTAGTTCTATTCCTTGACTTTCTCTGTCGATTCTTTTTGATATCAATATGACACTTGCTAGAATGTCATCAATGTTGTGAGGGTCAAGCACCTCTACCTGCGGCCTTTTCTCTAAAATTCTCAGTGCTTCATTTACCTCATTGGTGTATGCAGAGCAAACTGCACATGTGCCTTGAGCTATTATCAAATCGGGATTTGCCGCTCTGATATTTTCCTCTTGCACGGTAAAGATTGGCTGGCCTGTCCTTACTAGATTCGTTATGGCGTCATCAATTTGTTGCGAGGTCATCGTTTCTGGATTAAAGACGGAATTGATGA
Organism: uncultured Candidatus Nitrosotenuis sp.; assembly: GCA_964402265.1. GTDB lineage: Archaea > Thermoproteota > Nitrososphaeria > Nitrososphaerales > Nitrosopumilaceae > Nitrosotenuis. Next base: position 17,244 of record CAYOBG010000020.1, read on the forward strand.
CTCGAGGTTTCTTCTTTGCCTCTTCAGGATACAGACATTCATGAGTTACGCCGACTATTTGGTCGCCTGCCCCAAGCTCAAATAACAATTCAGTAGCGCTTGGCAAAAAAGAAACTATTCTCATGGTGTGGTTATTTCTTGATATCCACAATATGTCGCTTTTGCGTAACACTCGATCAACAAATGACGCTAAATAGTTCGGAATTGTTATTGGTACAATGGACCCGACTGCGGCAAATATTCGCAAGTCAATAGAAAAAAACTGGAATGAATATTTATCAAAATACGCAAATCTGTTCTCATCTGATTCTATTTCTGGCTCTAGTCCACCATCTGTCTTTGTTGGATCGTTTGGGTATCCAAAGGTTGGCGTGGGGCCAATGGTTCCACCAATTCATGGTGATACCAGTCTATTAGATGCACCGGAGAGATGGCTTGGAAAAACCCTGGAAGAAATAGTGAATTTTCGATTGAACTTGGTTCGAGGAGTCCAAAAGGTTTCAGTGGTAAACCCACAGGGACGATACATTGAGAATCTGCAGGACCTGGCAATGTCGCAAAACACGCCAGACTCTGATATTACATTTTACAAAAACACTGCACCAATAACATCCCTTGATGGCGAGTCCGCCCCGTTTGGCCCAATTGGTGAGATAAAGTCTGCCAAGTTTTCTGGCATGTCTGCATCAAAGCCAATTGAAAAAACATACTATGACAGAGATCTAAGGGCAGAAGATGCCGTACTACAACTGTACAATTCAGGAATAGAGATTTCAAAAATCCAAAAATGCTTCTCAATTGGAATGTTTGGAAAAGAAAGAAAACTAGTTCCAACGCGTTGGAGTATTACTGCAACAGATGATATCATATCAAATAGTTTGGTGTCACAAGTCTTGGATTACTCCCAGATTGATTCCTGTATGATTTTTACACACGAGCATTTGGGAAATCTTTTCTCAGTATTACTTTTCCCGCACCGCTGGATATTTGAAATGGAAGAAGCCTGGCACACGGACAAGGGCCAGGTGGGATTTGGCGCAGACGCCGAAGATGCAAATGGAATAGATCACTATCCAAGCATTGCGGGAGCATACTTTGCTGCAAAGCTAGGAGTCGCAGAATATCTCACAAAGAAAAAAAGACAAGCCGGTGTTCTGGTGTTGCGAGAGATTAGGCCAGACTATGCAGTACCTGTAGGGGTTTGGCAGGTGCGGGAGGCAATTAGAACGGCAATGACCAAAATACCAGTTTTGGTAGATACAATAGACCAAGGAATTGAGTTTGCATGCAAGCAAATGAGTATTAGCAAAAATGAATGGCTGGCAAGGGGAACCATCCTCAAAATGCTAAAACAAAAATCAATCACTGACTTTTTCTGATAGTATACACTTCGTATATTACGGATAATTCCTACTTAATGGTTAAATTCATTCAGGCGCATTTTCAATCATGAAACATGTCTATAACGATCAAGCAGTAACTCGACTTTTCTTAGTCGGTCAAGTTAAAGTCGTAATGAGAGGACAATAGTCATGGCACAAACGTCTGCACCACTACCACCAGCACCAGTTCTTATGACCTGTTTTGGTCACTGTGGGATTGGACTTGGAGCAGAATCCTACCGTAGGTTGCTATTAGATGTAGGAGCAGACCCACTAAAACCGGTCCTAAAAGACTCCAAGGATGAGTCCAGAATCCTAAAAAGATACGGAAGCACCATTTTGAGATTTCCTGGTGCATATACTGGTGGCGAGACACCATTAATCCCAAGGGCATTGCTAGTTGACCTTGATCCGAGGG
>CAYOBG010000021.1:0-8901 GCA_964402265.1 uncultured Candidatus Nitrosotenuis sp.
TTTTCGATTTATCTGATAAAGTAGGATGGCGTGACCCCAGGCGTAGAACATGAGAGAACACCTCTCTATTCCATAGCGCCAATGCGCTCAATGGACACAAATCAGTTCTACTGGGTCACGCGCCCCTTAGTCGATAGGATTTATGTCCTTTCGCATCATTTCTTATAGGAATTTATCTTATTTAAGACTTAGTTTGAATTATTACAGAAAAGAAGTACATATAATGAAATAATTTCTGCCTAGTTTTTCAAACAACGATATTAGCAAAATCACTCTAGAAAGGAAATGAAGCTTTCAGGAAAAGTTGCCCTAGTTACTGGCGCAAGTCGCGGTATTGGAAAAGCAATTGCAAAAGAATTTGCAGCTCACGGAGCAACAATTGTAATTTCTGGACAGGACAAAGTAAGACTTGAAAAAGCTGCAGCTGAGCTTGGAGCCTTTGCAATACAGGCCGATGTCAGAAAGGAATCTGAAGTTCAGAATCTCATAAACAAAACTGTAGAAAAATTTGGAAGGCTGGACATTTTAGTAAATAATGCAGGAATTTTCCCCAAGATCAAGCTGTTGCATGAAATTTCAGATTCAGAGTGGAGAGATGTACTAGATGTGAATTTGACTGGCCCATTCTATGTTACCAAATATGCAATACCGCACTTGCAAAAAAATGGTGGTGCCATAATCAACATTGCATCTTCTGCAGGTCTGAAAGCATATGAGAACTTTAATGCGGATGCATATTCGGCGTCAAAGGCGGCCCTTGTTTTGCTGACAAAGTGCTGGGCTTTGGAATATGCAAAAAACAAGATTCGAGTAAATTGCATTTGTCCTGGAGTAGTCGATACAGACATGACTGGAGAGTTTCTTTCTACTCCTGCAAACAGGGAGATGATGAATTTTGCCTATCCCATTGGAAGGTTTGGTACAGTTGATGATGTTGCAAAGGCAGCCATGTATTTTGCGTCAGAGCAAGATGCGTCTTGGGTCACAGGTGCAATTTTGCCTCTTGATGGCGGCGAATCCATAAAGTAAGCCCCCAAATCAATTTAATACCAAAGAATTAACGCAAAAACATTGGAATCATTAAAGAAAAGACGTGCAAAGACACTCATTTTGTTAGCCGTAATTTGGTTTGCAGTCTCGATTCCGTTGCCGTTTTTGTTCAACACACCTGAAGAATCAAAACCCCAGCTTTACTCACTGGTTCAGATAATGGGCTTGATTTCAATTCCATTTGTTGCACTTGGAATAGCTTGGACTCTGAAGCCAGAACTAGCCCAATAACATGACTGATACCCTACCATTCTCAAACCCACTCAGCGAAGCTCATATCGCACTAGAAGCTGCCAAAAAGGCAAGCAAGGCTGTAATGGAAATATACAATCAGGAATTCACGTCTGAGCTAAAAGACGACGATTCTCCAATAACAAAGGCAGACCTACAAAGCAACGAGATCATAAAGCAGGTGCTTTCTTCGTCCGGCCTCCACGTTTTATCAGAGGAAGACGCAGACGACAAAGCCCGACTAGATCTGGATAAAATTTGGATCATAGACCCGCTTGATGGTACAAGTGATTTTGTAAACAGAACTGGCGAGTTTACCATAATGATTGCACTAGTGCAAAACAAGATTCCAATTTTAGGGGCAATTAGCAGGCCGACAACTAACACATTGTTTTTGGCCCAAAAAGGAGCTGGCGCATACAAGCTTGAAAACGATAGATGGTCTAGACTTCAAGTAAGCAAAACAAATGATCTTACAAAATGCAAGGCAGTAGGAAGCAGATTTCACCTAACAGAGCAGGAAAAAGAATTTTTCAAAAATCTGGGCGTTGCAAGCTTTGAGAGTCGGGGAAGCTCACTAAAAGTAGCAGAAATCTGCATGGGTTTGGCAGATCTGTATCTTACCACATCAAACAAGATAAAACAATGGGATACTTGTGCATCGCACTGCCTGATTACAGAGTCTGGTGGAAAGATAACTGACATGTTTGGGAATCAAGTATTGTATAACACAGAAAAGGTAAACCATGAAAACGGCCTAATTGTCACAAACGGACTAGTCCACGATACAATAGTTAAAAGATATTCCAGTTAGGCTACGTTTTTTGATTTTAGGAAATTAACTAAATTCTGGACTGATTCATCTAGGGTTTCATTGTCTGTTTCTACAACAAAGTCCGCATTTGTTGGTGCCTCGTATGGATCAGATATTCCTGTAAAGTTTTTGATTTCATTTGCTCGCGCCTTTTTGTACATTCCTTTGACGTCTCTTGTCTCGCATTCTTCCAGTGAGCATTTTACGTATACTTCAAAGAATTTTGAATCGTCTGCTACGATTTTTCTAGCATCTGATCTGTTTTCAATAAATGGGCTAACCAGCGATACACCGACTGGAACGTTGTGTTTTAGCAAGAGTTTTGCTAGGTGTGCGACCTTTTTGTTGTGCTCAACTCTGCCTTCCTTTGAGAAATCCTTTGGCGATAGCCACTCTCTTAGCTCATCTCCGTCTAGTATGGCTAAATTTGGAATAATTTTTTGCATTGCGCGAACTATAGTTGTCTTGCCAGAGCAAGGAAGACCAGTCATCCATACTACAAATGCCATTTTCAAATTTGCCTGCCTTTTGAAGCTCTTAAAGACTTTACGAATTAAACCAGTTTTGTGTTTCTAGATAGTCAAGTTGCTTGAGTATGGTTTCCATTTTTGTAGAGACTGCCATTACAGACTGGAACTGCTCGTACATTGCCTGCTCTTCTTCTTTTGATAATACTTCGGCTTCTGCCTTGTTGAAAAACGCGTCTTCTTTTTTGAGATGATCTTCTAAATAGATAGAATATGTTCGAAGGTATCTTGCAACTGGCTCTCTTGCGTTTTTTCCCTCCTTCCATTCTTGTAGATGTTCTGCAATGCATTTTGCAATTCTTCGCGAGAACTCGTGCTCTATCATGAATTTTCTAATTTCTTCCTTTAGGGAATCATAGCTTGCAACACACGCAAAATACGAGTCTTCTTCTCTGGAATAGTGAATTGTGTCCAAGAACTCAGATATTATAAAATTGATTTTTTCAATATCAGATAATGGGATGATTTGCTTTCCTGCGTAGAGTTCCTTGTAGCATTTTGCAACAATTTTTTCCAGTCTTCTTATTTTGAGATGATCCTGCCTTAGAATTTCTGTGGCGCTCATCACACTTTTTGTCTAGTTGATAAACAAATCTCTTTGTATTTGCCAACTTTCAAATTTTACAATCAAAGTGTATTTGCCGGGATTTAGCTGGATTGGTCCGCCGAGTTCATCGATATCATATTGTTTGTTAAAATCTGTAGGACTAATTCTTCCTCCATGTAATTCGCCTACAATGTCTAGATTATCCCAGACTGTTTTTCCTGTATCATCTTTAATTGAAACTCGTGGAGCATAATATTTTGGATAATATCCTTCCAGCTTAACGGTAAAGTCAATGTGTTTTTTTGAATCATATGAATACTTGTAGTCTATCAGACTCAGTTTGACGAATTGTTCTTTGTTAAATTCCTCGGCATCAAACTGCTTTGATATAACCTTCAGATCAAGTGATATTGGTGGAGACAGAGCAGTCGGATTATCAATATCTTCCCAAACAAACACAGTTGCAGTGTATAAGCCTGAAATGTTTGGTATCCAAGAAATAGATGGAGTGAGTGTTTGTAATGGATCCAGAATTCCATCAATCCAGCTTAGTAACACAGTTTCTCCTTTTTCATTGGCGATTTGTACTAGATATGTGAACTTTTGAGTTCCGTCTTGAGAATTTTGTAGATCAGTTGTGATTTCTATTTGTTGGTCAAGTGAGATCTCATCTATAGGATTTCCTTTTGTGTTGTACACTTGCATATTAAATGCAGGCGCTCTTTCTACTGGAGGTCCTCGGCTTCCTACAAATGCAGTTCCATTGATTTGAAGTTCTTTAGTAGCCTGATCTTTTGGTAATGTTGTATCAATGTATTTTGCAGTTGCAGTATCGCCATCCATAATATGAAGACGGTTTTCTTTTGATGGATCGTGTGTCAGGATTATGGTTGATTCAAAAATTCCACTATTGACGCTAGTTTCAGTTGCTCTAACTGTTATTCCTTTATTGTCAGAGTCTGAAAAAACTTGAATGTTGAATCGATCTATTGATTGAGGATATTTGTTCATGTCAGGTTCGTTTATGATTACTTTAGCTTTGTTATTCTTTACAGGATAGCTGGCCTGTTCCCATTGTATAGTAGCTATATGATTTTCTAAAGTAATAGCATAAAGCTGAGGAGTACTGAATATCACCAATAATGACAAAAACAAAATGAGTTTTGTCTGGAACATTATTGCTTGATTTACACCGAATCGTAAAAGCTTTGTTTAGAAATCATCATTACAGAACAAAGTTCGAGCTAGCGCCATCAAATGGGATGGTCACACCTGACAAATACTTGATCTTGTTTTGCACTATTCCCTTTATGAAATCCCCGATTTCTTTTGGCTCACCAAGTCTTTTCATTGGAATGTTTTTTGCAAGATCTACTGTATTACCCAAGTCTCGCAGCCTGTCAGTGTTGATTAGTCCGGGTGCAATGTTCACACAGCTGATCTTTCTTGCAGCTAGTTCCTTGCTTGCAAGCTTGAATACAGCAGTAAATGCGAGTCTGTAGGCACTAGATATGACTAGTCGCGGGTTTGGTTCTTTGATTACACCAGATGTTATGACAAAGATGTATCCTCCATCGCGAACCTTTAGCTTTTGAAGTAAGATGCAAAATCCCAAGAAAAGCTGATTGTGATATTTCTGCCACTCTTTTTCAGTTACTTCGGAGAACGATTTTGGTGGCGGACCTCCAGTATTTAGAACCAAAATGTCCGTCTGCTTGTGTTTTTTGATGAATTTTTTGACGCTATTCAGGTTTGCAGTGTCAATATCTTTTCTTGATGTTGCGACGACATCACATCCCATGGATAAAAGAGAATTCGCAATCGCCTTCCCAATTCCTTTAGAGCCGCCAAGGACTATTGCCTTCATTGTGTGAGACTAGAACTGTAATTGATTTTAATCTAGTGGAGAGTCCAGCTCAAAAAGCACTACCTTTCTTGGTTCATCCTGTATGATTCCAAAGTGCGGTTTGGCAAATCCTCCTCCATAGTATCCTTGTGGGCCTCCAAGGCCAAGTCGGATCAGATAGTTACCGTTTTTTTCAATTGGAATTTCACGCTTTTTTAGGACATGTGAGGATATTTTTTCCGTCTGGGATTGGTATGACCAAATGTTTTTGATTTGGTCTCCATCTTGATACATGGCAGCTTCCATGTGCTGGTGGCCGCACAAAATTATGAAATTATCAAGATGAGTCCCGACTTCGCTAAATGCCGATGCGGGTTTGTAATGATACCCAGAATAGCTAAAAAACTCAAAATCCTCCTCAGATAGTCTCTGCCAAGTTCTTTGGTAAAGCCAAGAATCATCACCGCCTTTGGTAATTTTGTCAGGATTCACAGGTCCTCCATGAACGCAGAAAAGCTTGTTTTTCTCATCCATTACAAACTGGTCACCATATGTACCGTCCTTGTTTTGCCTGAAAAATTCCGTGTCCTGTTCTGATAGCAATTCGTGCTCTTTAATGCTGGAATAAGAGCTGCCGCTGAGAAATTTCTTGTACATAAAGCCCTCATCATGATTCCCCATAACAGAGATCATTTGGTATGATTTTTCCAGCTCACTCATTTTTTGCAACACTTGCTTTGGGCTTGTGCCGCGCTCCATCAGATCGCCTAGATTGATTATTCTAGATATCTTGCCATACTGGTTTTCAAATTCAGAAGAAAACGCAACCTCCAGTATTGACTCCAAACCATCAATGTCTGCATGGATATCAGAAAATACTAGATCCATTGCTATGGATTTTAGTTAGCTAGGTTTATGCCGCTTTCTTTGGCTTCTTTTTTCAGATCTACTATCTGATTATTGAGATCTTCAATTTCAGCTACTAGCTCCGCTCGTCTGTCGATTAGCGTTCTGAGCATCGAGCTGTACAAGTTTGTTAATGTTTGACTCATGTTTTCACCGTTATACCTTTACAAATTTAGTCTTAAACCCTTACTAATAATTTGTACTAGTGTGTTTGTCAACAATCAGCTCACCCTAAGATTGTCATCGTAATTCTACGAATTTTCCAACTTGGAATGGTGTGATATCGCACTTTGCCACGCTGGCCTGTCCGGCTTAATATACCACATACGCACAGGTTAAAGACCAAGCTTGGTCTAGTCGGGCAGAATGTTTGAGGATGTAGTAAAGGAGGCAATAAGGGGAGATTCCGGATCTGGCGCAACTGCCATACTACAGGAAAGTGTACCTCAGGAGATCCACGGATTCATTCCGGATTTAGTCTCGCAGCTAGACCAGGGTGTAGACTCTAGTATAGTGGCTGATCAGGCACTAAACAAGACATTTGATATTGTGCAGACTGTAGTTCTCACAGATGCTGCAAATCATGTAGTGGACAAGTTCTCGCAAAGAATTTTGGATCTATTATTTGGTGAACCATTCATGAACATACTTGCACAGGCTGCAGCATTAATCACAAACAGTACCTCGCCAGTCTAGTTCTTTGTAAGAGAAACACATCGACACCCTTTGACAAGGCATTTTCCATTGGTGTCATGCAGTTTTGAATCATGAAAACAACCCGCAGGAATGTTTTTGCAGTTCATGCTTTAGGATTTAGTATATTACTAATCCATTTTATGGCTTATGCCAAAGCTATGCGGATTTGGCGTGATTGGTGGTTACAAATGCCTTTGTGCAGATCCGCTAATGACTCCTCTTTGAATGTCAGATCGCACCGAAAACATTTCCATGCGGTTGTTGTCATAGTATAATGAATTGTGATTTTTGTATTTAACGCGCGCGTAGAATTTGTATGGATAAATTCTACTAACGTAAAAAAGTAAAATTCGTATGGAAGAATCCCATTCAAAACAGTAGCATGTTTTAAGAATAAACTTTAATGAATTATAGGAAGTGAGTCAGGAAAAAACCCGCAAGTGCAAAGTTTGTGGATTTGCCAAATTTGAATTCATTTTGAAACAAAAAGTCGAAGAACCTGGAAAACAGACGCATGATGTAGGATACTACAAGTGTAAAAGATGTGGTTCAATATTGCATTAAGATGATTAACAAAAAATCAGATCACGTTCGTACTTTTCGCAAGATCCAAGGCTTTCTTTTCTGTCATCTTTGCTTTCTTTAGTATGGTGTATCGCTCAGGCCGCAATGATTGCGCAATTACTAGTGCTTCTGCCAAGATTTCTTTTTTGAGGCCTATCTCTTTTGCAGTAGTTGGTGCACCCACATTTTTGAGCGTGTTTGCTATTTTTTTCCAGTCCTGTCCTTGAAGTTTTGCCATGAGTATGGCACCAATCCCACATTTCTCTCCGTGTAGGCCAACCCCCGGTGCAATTTTGTCTAATGCATGTGAGAACAAGTGCTCAGAGCCAGAGCATGGCCTGCTGCTTCCAGCAATACATGATGCAACACCTGCACTAATCAAAGCCTCGACGATTTCTCTAGTATCTGGTTTCTTTTTCTTTTCAGTTGCTTCAAGCAAAATTTTTGCACTCATTGACGCCAAATTAGATGAATACCTCCCGTAATACTCACCAGTGTTGTCACGGCCAAGCTGCCAGTCTTTTACTGCAGTAATTTTTGCAACCAAATCACCGCATCCACTTGCCAAAAGCTTCTTTGGCGCTTTTTTGATAACATCAATATCTACAAAGACTCCTAGTGGCGCAGTTGCAACCAAAGAGTGAGGTTTCTCGCCCCTCACAGATACAAATGGACTAGCTATACCATCATGTGAGGCAGCAGTTGGAAAGCTAACAAACGGCTTTGACAAATTATACGCAATCATCTTTGCAATATCCACTGATCGTCCTCCACCGATTCCCACAATCAGATCAGCCCTGTCCTTTCTTACTTGGCCTTCAATTAGCCGAATCGATTTTTCGTCATTTGTCTTTGGAGTATGCCAGATCGACTTTATCTTGGAGCCAGTCAAAGATTTTGAAATTTTGTCCCTGACTATTTTTTGCACATGATTCCCAGCAATTACTGAAACCTTTCTCGTATTACCTAAAGAACGCAAAAAGCTGCCAAAATCACCAATGTTTTTTTCCCCAACCACAATCAGGCGTGGAAGCTCCATGGTATGAGATGGAGTATTACGCATCACGTCTTTGCATAAGGCATCTCCTTATCAATTTGACCCCCCAAAGTTATTTAAAAGGGTCAGAGTCATTTGAGATCATCTAGGAGTATTTTTGTGTCAGCTAATAGCGTAGAAGACAAAATTCTACATGGAACAACCACAGTCGGGATTAAGGCAAGTGACGGCGTAGTGTTGTGCGCAGACATGCGAGCAAGTGCAGGCTATTTCATTGCAAACAACAACACAATGAAAATCCAACAGCTAGCAAGACACGCCGGCATGACAATGGCAGGAGGAGTAGCTGATGCACAAAACATTACAGATGTTTTGAGATATCACGCAAGCATACACCGAGTGCAAAAAAATGAAAACATTCCAATCAGATCATTAGCAAGACTGTGCTCACTAATGTTCCACCAGAACAGAGGATATCCATTCATTGCAGACATTCTGCTTGGAGGATATGACAAACAAGGACCACAGCTAGTAAACATCGACGTATTTGGTTCCGTTGAGGAAAAAAAATACGTCACAACAGGAAGCGGCTCCCCAGTAGCATATGGTACCCTAGAAGACGAATACCGAGACAACCTCAAAGTAGAGGAGGCCAAGGTAATCGCGTTGCGTGCTGTAAGGCAGCAATTGTTAGAAACATTGGAACCGGCGACGGAATCAATG
>CAYOBG010000021.1:8911-18706 GCA_964402265.1 uncultured Candidatus Nitrosotenuis sp.
GGATGGTTTTCGACTTTTGAGCAAAGAGCAGAAAAAATCCATCATTGCTTTGTAGTGATTTAATGCAAAAAAGACAACAGGAAAAGGATTCATCTTCAGCCCAAAGTGTAATGGCGACAATACTGCAAAGTATTCCAAAGGAAGCCCAAGTAAGCAAAATCGACTATGAGGGCCCAAGAATAGCACTATACACAAAATCCCCGTCATTTCTAATGGAAAACAACCAAATCGTATCTGATTTGGTAAATGTAATCAAAAAAAGAATCGTAGTTAGAACCGAGGAATCCATCAGGAAAAACGAAGAGGATGCAAGGCAGATAATCTCAAAGGCAATGCCAAAAGAGGCCGAGATGGGCGGGACATTCTTTGATACCGCAACTGGCGAGGTCTCAATAGAGGTAAAAAGGCCATGGCTACTACAGAACAATTCCGAATTCAATTCTGCAAAGCTAACAGAGCAAACAGGTTGGCGCTTGCGAATAAGAAAGGCAACTACCATCCAGTCCAGTACCATTCAGCAAATCAATTACAACCTAAAATTATCATCAACTGAACGGGCAAAACACCTCAAGCAGATTGGCGAGAGCATCTTTAGGCCAAGACTTGCACAAAGATCCGAGGTTTCCCTGATGACATTGGGAGGATTCGGACAGGTTGGCAGGTCCAGCATGATTCTAACTACTCCTGAGAGCAAAATTTTGATCGACTGCGGTGTGAACCCAGGTGCAAGAACTCCAAGTGAGGCATTTCCAAGACTTGATTGGGCAAACATCACACTAGACGAGCTTGACGCAGTTGTAATCGGCCATGCACACTTAGATCACACAGGATTTTTGCCAGTTCTTTGTAAGTACGGCTATAAGGGCCCAATCTATTGCACAGAGCCAACCCTACCAATGATGAATTTGATTCAGCTAGATGCTATTCGTGTAGCAGCTGCTCAAGGACGAGCTCCAATGTACGCAGAGCGCGATGTTAAACAAATCATGAGACAGACAGTCACAATACCATATGGAACAGTAACTGATATTTCACCAGACATCAAGTTAGTATTTTCAAATGCAGGCCACATTCTGGGCTCTGCAACGTGTCATTTCCATATAGGAAATGGTGATCATAATTTTGTTTATACCGGTGATATCAAGTTTGGAAAAAGCATTCTCTTTGAGAGCGCATCATGGAACTATCCAAGAGTTGAAACTCTACTCATAGAAAGCACCTATGGCGCAAGAGAAGACATCCAGCCAACAAGACAGGAAGTAGAGTCTGCATTCATCAACGCAGTAAACAACACGCTAGTTGACGGCGGCAAGGTACTGATTCCAATTCCTGCAGTAGGTCGTGCACAGGAAATAATGATGGTAATTGATTATTACATGAAGGCAGGCCAAATGGTCGAAGCTCCAGTATTCATGGAGGGAATGATCGCAGAGGCAACCGCAATTCATGAGGCATATCCTGAATATTTGGCACGAGAATTGCGACAAAAGATTTTGGAAACTGATGACAATCCATTTGATTCTGAATATTTCACAAACATTGAGCATTCTGATGCAAGAGAAGAACCACTGCGTGACGGCACACCATGTATCATACTTGCAACATCTGGAATGTTAGAGGGAGGCCCAGTTCTGGAATATTTCCGAAATATAGCTCCAGGAAACAAGAACAAGATAATCTTTGTATCATATCAGGTCAACGGCACACTCGGCAGACGAGTCCTTGATGGATCAAAACAGGTATCACTCATGGGCAGAGAGGGCAAAGTCGAAGTTGTTAACGTAAACTGTTCCATGATAAAGCTTGATGGGTTCTCTGGTCACTCTGACTATAACCAGCTAATGTCATTTGTGCACAAGCTAAGACCAAAGCTCAGACGAGTACTAGTGAATCACGGCGAGCGAAGAAAGTGCGAAAACTTTGCAATGAATATTCGCAGACAGTTCAGAATACCTGCTCACTATCCACAGGTGCAGGAAGCAATCAGACTGTTCTAGTTGGAATTTTTAAGCTAGTTCGCATTAACCACCATATAATGAATCCAGATTCGAAAAAGGCGCAGCTCGTCAAGTGCGAGGTCGAGGATATCTGGCATGTTCTTGGCAAAACATGGGCACTACTAATTCTAAAAAATCTCAGCACAAAGGACGTGGTTCGATTCAATGAGCTCAAAAAATTATTGTCAGGTATTAGCGCCACAGTACTGTCCGATAGACTAACTGAGCTAGAAAAAGAAGGCCTAGTCTCCAAGAAAATCTACGCCGAGGTCCCACTGCGCGTAGAATACAGCCTTACAAAGCGAGCAAGGGAGCTTGAATCAATACTGGATCAGCTAAATATCTGGGCAAAAAGATGGGAACCCCAGACACCAAAACAAAAACGTCATTGATTGAATAGAAATTTTTCCGGCAGATCCACGAGTATTAGCTCTGTCTTGGTATTGGCGCTAATTGATATGAAATTCTCGTTTTTTACCATTACAGCGTCCCTTGTCTGAAGTGTTCTACCGTTGAGCTTTGCTTGCCCATCTATTACAAAAACGTAGGCCATTCTTCCTTCTTTGATGGTGTGCTGTATGGTGTTTTGTGGAGTAATTGTTGAAAGATAAAACAATGTGTCTTGGTGAATTTTGAGTGCCTCGCTGTTCTCATAGTTCTCGGGCACTATCACAGGCAAGAGCTTGTTTAGCTGTTGTTGTTTTGTAAATCTGTGCTGCTCCCATGACGGCTTGAGATTTTTCTTGTTTGCCAAAACCCACATCTGCAACAATCGCAATGGTTTTTCCTTGGAATGATTGTATTCAGCGTGAGTTATTCCACTACCTGCAGACATTCTCTGAATTTCGCCCGGCTTGATTATTCCATGGTTTCCAAAGTTGTCCTTGTGCTCTAGCTCACCATCAATTAGATATGTTATGATCTCCATGTTATTGTGCGGATGAAAATCAAATCCAGTCCCCGGCTGCACTAAATCATCATTGAAAACTCGCAGTGGCCCAAAGCTCATCTTCTCTGGATTGTAATATTCTCCAAATGAGAAATGATGATATGTAGTCAGCCAATCGTATTGCCCTTTGTAGTGTTGGTCTGCCTTGATTACTTGTAGCATGATTATACTATACGGAGTATAATTATTTAAGAATAGTAGTTATTTAGTACTTAGTTATTATTTTGTATCATACCAAGTAAGTTATGGCTAACCACATGTCTACACATGCACTTACTAAAAGTTAATCTGCTATACACACACTCACTTTCCAATTTATATTCAGCAACTATACTATACCAGTGGAAAATGAAACTATACCTAGAATTTGAACCGTGCAATGAATGCAGGGACATTATCAAGGAACTAAACACAAATCAGCTTGGCACCACAGTTGAGGAATCTAGAAAGTTCTTGCGTCATGTGACATACAACCACAACGAAACAGTACAGGCAATAGTAAAGGAATTTCCAAAACAAGAAAAACAAGAGAAATTCGACTGGTTCAGATAAGATCAGTCTTGCAGCTTTAGTGTTAGTTCTTCACCATTATCAATTGGAATGGTCTCAGATAGTACCTTGGGATTATTTTTTACATGATTCAGATACAGCCTGATCATGTGATTGTATCTTGCAGGAAGCAAAATGTTGTCTGCACCAATTAATCCACCAACTTTGAGCAATGGAAAGGCTGCATCAAAATACCGCACATAGTTTTCCTTGTCTGCATCAATAAAGACGAAATCAAATTTTGATCTAGTTTGGCTTGCTAGTTGCGATAATATGTCAAGTGCATTGCCTTGCCTTTGCTCTATGATATCCATGACTCCAGCTTCTTCAAAGTTTTTCTTTGCCCTCTGGATCTTTTTTGCATCAGAATCTATTGTGATTATTTTAGAGCCTGATAGTTTCTGTAATGCCTCGGCAAACCATATTGTAGAATATCCCACAGACGTGCCTATTTCCAGAATTTTTGTCGCTTTTGTTACCCTCAGTAAGATATTGTAGAATTTGCCTATTTTTGGCGTAATTGCAAGCATTCTTTCAGAGTGAGGCACAGAGTCAAGGTTTTCCTGCTCTAATCTTTCCTGTCCTTCCAACCTTTCCAGTACAGATAGGATCTTTTCGTTCATGAGAGATGCCATTTTACGATGATTTGTATTTGTTTGATTTTATGATGCATACAAAAATGCCCTTACCGGAAATGACTTTGGCTCTGTGTTTGGTATTTTTTGGAATGAATACGGTCGACGGCGAAGAAACTTTGTAGATTTCATCATCAAGCTGAATCTCATAGACTAGCTTGCCATTTTCTGATAAGATCAGATTGATCTCATCAAAATTATGCTTGTGCAGTTTGCTGTATTCCGGTATGGATTTTCCTTTGGTGTTAACAAAGTGAACTGCGATGTGCGTCTTTGTTTGCGGGATCAGCGTTTTGCTTGACATGGAAAGGCGCTTGATCGGAGCTTTGCTGTGAAATGGAACGCATGAGAGTGGTTCGTTGATTCCTTTTTTTATAAATTTTCTATATCTTGACATAATTCTATTTGGCCATTTTGGGTATAAAATAAGCTAGAACGTTTGTGACCGAGTATATATGCAATGGTCACCATTTGATCACCATGCAAAAAGACAGAACCTCGGAATGGTTTGTTCCAAAGTTTGGCCCAAGAAATTTTAGAATAGGAGTTGGAATTTTGTTTTTGCCATACACTGCTATTGTGACATCGTTTGCTGCCTGGGGCTCACTTGCAGGAGATTTTGATCTTGTACGTCTTGTAGCAATATGTACGATTTATTTTCTGTCTGTCGGTGTTTCTGCGCATTTTCTTGATGCAGTTGGAGGTACAACAAAGCCATGGGGGGAGCTGCCAAAGAGAAAAATGCTTGCAATTGCAATGATTGCGCTAGGCATTGCATTTACAATAGGATTGTACTATGCATTTTTGGACTCACCCCTGTTATTCCCAATAGGAATTGTTGAAGGATTTTTCCTCTTTGCGTATAATTTGGAATTGTTTGGAGGCAAATTCCATAACAATTCTTCAACGGTTCTATCATGGGGCGTATTGCCAGTCCTTGCAGGCTCTGGAATTCAGACAAACTCGATTTCTTTTGAAAGCCTGATTGCTTGCGCAATATCTGCATGTGTCACGTATGTTTTGATAACCACATCACGCAAGTACAAAGAGCTCACCCGTAGTTTTGGCGATCATACACTGATTAAGAAAAAAGAGAGCACACTCAAAATCATAACACTTGGAGTAGTTGGTGTGACTGTAGCATTTTTTGTTATAAAATATTATTTTTAGGTTTTAATTCCAACTAAAATCACACTACAGTTCCACGTAAAATATTTGATGGTAACATCAAATCCATTTTCTTGCAATTCCTTTTTGTAGTCATTTACCCATGTGCTGGTTTGGATTAATCCAGGCAATTCAGCAAACGCCTCTTTCCATTCCGGAATGAAATTGCCAACAATGCGTAAAATCACAAAATGCAAATTCCAAAAAAATCTAACGAGTTTGTTTTGAGGAAAAGTAAAGTCATGCAAAATTATCTTTCCCCCCGGCTTGAAATGCCTGATACAGTTTGGTATCAGAATTTTAGGATCACAATACTTTGGTATGTATGACGATACAATACAGTCAAATTTCTGTCCCAGCTCAAGTGTTTCCGCATCCTCACATACAAGTGAGACATTTTTGTATGTGCCTAGTTTTTTCTTTGCTACATCAAGATAGTTTTTGGTAATGTCAACCCCGACAATCATACAGTGCGGAAATTTTTGAGCAATCTTACAGGTAAGAATGCCCGTCCCACACGCAAGCTCCAAAATGTTTTCTGCTTTTGGGATTTGTTTTATTATCTGGCTTTTCCAAAAGCCATCCCTGCCAAATGTCGCATATTTGGCAACTCTATCATAGGTCTTTGAGGTGCCATCAAAGAACCTAGGTACTAGTTTTTTTGGCGCATCCATCACATGATATATTGTTCGTATAGCGATTTAAGACAATAGAACATTATACTAAAACTGCAGTGGTTTGGCATCAAAACTAAATCTGCATAATGTCGTTTTTTAGCAGATATGTTATTCCTGCCAAATATTCCGAGTCGGAAACCTTTCCCTCAGTCCACCATTTTATAGGGCTCTTAAACCACGAAGGAATTCTCATACCATCATATTGAATTGTAATTTCTTCGGTGAAGGCGTTAGTGTCAGTGAGTTCTGCCACCCATTCCGTTTTTTTGATTCTATCAGAGTATTTCGCAAAGAGAACTATGCCGGTATTTTTATCAATTACCTCTTGGTATTGCTTGGTCTCGTCCCATGCTAGAACTGCGTCTCTTTTCTGGTTCTTGAACGGAAATATCAGCTCACTTGTTGCCTTGAGATCATACGCGGAATGGATTTGCGAGCCTATCTCAATTGGAATGACATGTGCATATCGATAATATTGTTGGCTGCTATCGACATACCCATCAGAGTCAATGTGAAAGTTGTCCCGGCTTTTGTCGTCCTTTGTTACCTCAACTGAGCTAATCGCAATGGTATCACCAGGCGTGCCAAAGGTATGAGTCAGGTTGGTGATGTCTTGGCTCTGGCTGTCCTTGATTGAATATTTGATGTAGTGATTTTTGGCAACACAGATCTGATCAGAGACACATCCAGGCTGATCGGCAATTATGATCGGCGAATCTATCATTTTAGAATTAATCATGTATCTTATCCCATATGAAAATATGTTGTCACGCTCTTTTCCCTGATGCCAACGTGTGGCATCGTCTTTGATCCATTGCGGGACAGTTTCTGTTTTCTCAAAGCGATCGCGAACCGGCTTTTCTATGATCGGGCCGCCCAGCAAAGCGATCAGTTTTTCCGTGCGATCAGAGTCATCAGAAAACCAAACGATATCATTGAATAATGTAAGGCAGCTTCGAATGTTTGGATCATACATGTATCTTTGCAAAAATTTGGTCTTGCCAAGTGTTTCCAGTTCAGGATAGATTGTCTCGCATTCTGTTATGATTTTTTCAGCTTCAGTTTGCGCAAATGCAGCTGGCACCATGGCAATGACAAAAATTGCGGCAGCTGCAAAAATTGCCTTGTGCATTGTGAAATTATTTTCTTAATGATTTGATATTAATTGGACGTATGATTGATGCGCGCAGTTTTAATATTATTTCAGGTCGTATTCTGGTTTCCAAATTTTTACGCCTGGTGGTGTGACAATGATTCGCTCTTCACCAAGTCTTGCAATGTCTGCGTTGAAATTTTTTGCCTGCGCGTATAATTCCTCTACTAGTTTTCGAAGCTGCTCAACATCTTTTTGCGCAAGTGGCGTCACTCGTAAGATCAAAATCATGTTTTTCTTCATGTCGTCTTTGATGGAATGAATGTCACTCTGGTCTCGAATTGTGATTGCCTTCAGATAAGTCGGGCTCTCTGTCTTTTGCATTGTATGATATAATGCACGATTTCACCCTCAAAAAGCCTTTCGCAGAAAATTACGCACGAACGTAAAGTTTTGTTCCTAAATTCTAAAATGAATATAGTCAGTTTCTGCAGCGCTCTTTGCAGTAATCTGAGATTGCTGCTCTCCCTGCTGCACCAGTATTGTTTGGTCTGATTCTTTTGGCGCATCAGAATATCGTAGTGTTACTGCAGCGCATAGTTGTTTGTGGTTTTCTAAGTTCTCTCCGCGCAACATTGAGACTGGGCCCATGTGGTCCTTGGCAGAAAACAGCAAATCATTTGGTAACGCAAGTGCCTTTATGACATCGTTTTCGTCTTTGTTTCTTCCAACGATTAGTTTTGTTTTCTCATCTAGTCTGAAATGTCGGCCAATCTTTAACAAGTCAATGTCATTGACTGTCGGTGTTTCAGTGTGTGAGAACAAGTCTTTTGCTCTTAACCCAAATGCAGGATCAGTTAGCAGACATCCACCGCCGGCATTTGGAGGATTTTCAATTCCAAATTCCTTTGCCATGTCTAGCTGTGCGCGTCTTGTGCGTCCGCGAATCTTTCCCAAGTCTTCGCGTTTAATCAAGCCATTCTCTTCTGGAATGGTCTTTGGGAGTAATGCAGCAGATAATGGTCTAACAATAAATCCTTCAAGGCCAGACTCTTTTTCTATTGTACGCAGTGCAGGACCGTGCTGACTCATCGGCCTCTGGCCCAAGACCTCGCCTGATATGATAAATTCCGCACCAATTTCCTCCATGTGTTTTTTTGCAGCCTTGAACATCATGGATCGGCAGTCAATGCACGGATTCATTCCGGCACCGAATCCATATTTCGGATTCTTTAGCATCTCGATATATTCATCGCCAAGGTATACAGTCTTTAGATTAACATTTAGTGCGTCTGCTCTTTCCCTGATTTCAAATCCACATCCACGCCCGCAATCAAAATCGCAAAACGGAGTCTTGATTGCAACAGCAGAGACCTCAAAGCCCTGCTTTTGCATCATCTTGACTGCCAGCTGGCTATCTAATCCACCAGATAAGAGCGCGACTACTTTTTTCTTTTCTAATGCTTCTTCCAATATGAAAAAACTCGGTTTCCAGTATACAAATGTTCCAACAAAGATTAATTCACCATAATCACGGCATCATACCATGATGCAGCGCCGGAAAACGCTACTAAAACACGCACAGAAAATCGACTGTGACACATTGGTCTGCTTTGAGCCTGAAAACCTGTTTTATCTGACCGGTTTTTGGGGTGAGGCAATCGGGGTGTTGGAAAAAAACGGCCACACTAGTATCATAGCACCAGAGCTAGAAGTAGGGCGCGCAAAAGAAGACGCCGTAGAGTGTGATATCATACAATCAGAGCGCGGCACAGGACTGTTATCAAGCCTAATATCAAAAATAAGGGGGAAAAAGGTCTGCACCGACTGCCAGAGTTATGGTACCATGGAGGCACTCAAAAAATCCATACCAGATATCAAACATTCAACGGATCCATTCTATCGAGCACGCGAAGTAAAGGACGAGTCCGAGATTGCAATCCTCAAAAAGGCATCAAAGATTTTAGATGAAATGTATGAACTATGTACAAAAAAGATAGTAAAAGGCGTTAGAGAGTCCGAGCTCCAGGCCATACTAATGGCGTATGCAATGGAGCGGGGAATGTTTAGCACTGGCTATCACAGTACACTAAATCCACTAATCATAGCAGGTGGGTCAAACGGCGCATTACCACACGCACAGGTAACAAACAGAAAATTTGCAAACGGCGACCTTATTGTAGTAGATCTGACCTTAAGGTACAAGGGATATGTCAGTGATGCGACTAGGACCTTTGGCCTCGGATCCATATCCAAGCAGGCAAAAGAAGTCTATGATATAGTAAAGGAATCGCAAAGACTTGGACTTGCAACTGTCAAACCAAATGCTTCCTGCAAAAGCGTAGATGATGCATGTAGAGATTACATCGATAAGACCAGTTATGGAAAATATTTTATCCATTCTACGGGCCACGGAATCGGACTAGAAGTGCACGAGTTCCCAACCATATCTGCAAAAAGTGAAACCATCCTGCAAAATAACATGGTAATAACAGTAGAGCCTGGAATCTATATTCCGGACAAGTTTGGCGTTCGAATTGAGGATTCCGTAATTGTGCAGGACAAACCGATTGTGATGCACCGGTTTACCAAAGATCTGGTCATAGTTTAGGGGAGCTACGATTCCACAAATATGCGATTAGTCCAGTGAGTCGTGCCTAAAACTGGACTAAGATTGCAATTTTAGTGCATTTTATGAAATGATAGAAAGGAGCTACGAGTGTTGTTC
>CAYOBG010000022.1:0-18484 GCA_964402265.1 uncultured Candidatus Nitrosotenuis sp.
TGCTGTACGGGTATTTGGACCCAAGAATTAGGACCGTGTAAAATGAACGGCTCTGAGATCAAGTCAAGTTTTGCAAAAAGCAAGATGGGCCTCATTGGCTTAGGCATGCTAGTATGCCTGGTGCTAGTCTCAGCACTTACCATTACGCTAATACCGCTAGACACATACAAGCAGTGGAATAATCCTGCAAGCTGGACTGAATTTCCCAAGTCTGCCCTTCCAATTTGGGTGAACTGGTTTTCGGAAAAAAAGATACCGGAACACAAGATAATTGATGACCCAGTTACAATTCTAAAGAAAGGCAAATCAGAGTCAGCAACAGTTCAAAGATTTTACATTGATTATTCGTTTGACTATTTCCCAAACGAGTTCCTGCTTCAGTACAAATCAGAATACACCGGTTCTCCAGTATTGCACATCACAGTTACTAGGCCGGATGGCGTGGTTTTGGACATATTGTCATCTTCACTCCCATATTCGGCAGAAAAAACACTATACTCTGACAAGATATTTGCGGCAAACGACTCCATTAGAAAGAACGTGCTTCTCCAGTCCGACAAGTTTTCCTATCCAATATCATCACTTGCCACAAAAGAGATAATCTTTGCAAAAGCAGACAAATATGAAATACTAAAGGGTAGATACGAATTTACCGTAACGCTGTCTGGGGCCACCACAGATACCTTTGAGTCAAAGATGATTCTTGGTGGCAAGGTTTTCGGACTTGTTGGGACAGATGAGCTAAGACGCGATTTGTCCATAGGGCTTCTCTGGGGAACGCCAGTCGCACTGTTTATCGGAATAGTTGTTGCCTTTGGATCAGTCTTGTCCGGATTGATCTTTGGAGTTTATGCAGGATACAAGGGAGGAAGAACAGACGAATCTATGATGCGATTAAATGACATCATCTATGCGCTGCCTGCCCTGCCATTTCTGATAATTCTCTCAGTGACTACATCAAATAGCGTGTTTTTGTTAATTGGGTTTTTGATGTTGTTTGGATGGGTCGGCATTGCCAAGGTTTCAAGAAGTATGGCGCTACAAATCAAGACAAGGCAGTTTGTCGATGCTGCAAAGGCAATGGGCCAGAGCGATTACAGAATAATATTTCGGCACATCATGCCTCAGATAATGCCTTATGCTCTTGCAAGCATTGCAATATCAGTTCCTGCTGCAATAACTACCGAAGCAGGACTTAGCTTTCTGGGGCTGGGGGATCCCAGCTATCCAACTTGGGGCCAAATCCTTCATGATGCAAAATCTCATGGGGCAGCAGCCCGAGGCTTGTGGTGGTGGATTATTCCGCCTGGTGTGATGGTTGCAATAACGGGTCTTGCCTTTGTGTTTATTGGCAATTCACTAGAATCAATAGTGAATCCAAAACTTAGGCGCTAGTTTGTGAACTTAAAATCTCGGATTATTTTGATTGCCTGATCATTTAGTTTTATGGTGTATGCGGCAGCATTTGGATCGGTAAGCTGTGCCAGAGTTTCCGCAAAAGTAGTCTTGTCCTTTCCTCGCTCATACATTCCGCCAGTTTCCTTGACACATAATGGGAATTTTTTGAGGCTCAGGCCGTTTTGTAAAAGATGCGCTATGAATTTCTTGTAATTTTCAGTTTCGTACCAGTCCACCTTTTTTTCATCACATGCGGCAATCCAAGTATCGATTGAATTCTGGTAGATTGCCTTTGTCCTGAGTTCCTCAAGAGACATGTATTCTAGAAATCTGCGCGCTTCATCTTGGAGCCACATCTAGGGCATGTTGCTCCCTTGAATCGGTGACTGCATGTAAGGCACACATACTTGACTCCTCCCGCGCCTTCGGAGTTAAAGCCAAAGAACCCGCCGCCGGAAGAATCTCCGTATCCACGCATTTTGCTCATTTGGCTGCGCCTAATCCATATTGGAAGCAAAATGAATACTGCCAATGCTACTGCAAGGCCTGTATATGGCGGAAATCCTAACCACGTGAACAGAATTTGAATTCCAATGCTAAAGGCAAGGGATGCGAACAGGTAAATCAAATATCTCTTGTAAGAATTATCCAACACAGTCAGTGGCTTAAAAAAGGATTTAAAGTTTTGTCAGTTTTTTTCCTCATCATCTGATTCAAAAATTATCTCAAGTGCATCCCCTTGGCTATCCCATGCAAAAATATCCTCATTTGCATCATACGGGGATTGCACAATTATTGAGACCAACCCGAAAAAATTGTGCAAGTCAGTTACTGATGGTTCTGCAGAACCGCTTGGGTGTGAATGTGCAGTTCCAACATAAGAAAGATCAAACGGGAGAAACGACTGTGGGAATCCCGCAAAAGTTTGGTCACTGTATGAAAACGGCGGAATTGTTAGTCCGTCAATTGTAATTATTCCCTTTTTTGACTTGCCTCGAAGTATCAGTATTCCTTCAGATGGGTGCTTCATCTTGCAATATGATAAAATGCCGTTTTTGGCATCTTTTTTTAAAAAGACTTTGCGTCTTTGCTCAGAGCCCAATGATATCACTCCACAATGACTTCATATTTTGTGCCATCCAATCTTTCAAGGGATGATTCCAGATCTTGTATGAGTTTTTGTTTTTGTGCTGCTTTTTGCTCAAGGTCGGATTTTAGATTTTTAATTTTTATTTGCGCGTCTTCTTTGTCAGACTTTGCCTTGGCTAGCTGTTTTTCAAGGGATCCGAGTTTTCCAGAGTCAAAGAGGGTGGTGTTTCGTTCAATTTCATCTATCTGGGATTTGAACGAGTTTTTCTTTGACATCAGCCCATCAAGGATTGAGACTAGATTTGTAATATAGTCAACTGACTTGTCGGTTTCCTTGACTGAGACGGTTCCAGACAAGATTCCCTTCATGCAGGATTCTAGAATTGTAACTATAGCGTCCTTGCTTTCTGTGGCAAGTACATGTGAGGGTCGCTCAACTAGTCTTTCCAGTATCGCTTTGAGTGGTTTCTCAAGGGATGTAACATAGACGTATTTGCCAAGCGGTCTTGAGACCTTTGAGAATTCGTCATCTATTTCCTTGTTTAATTTCTCTTCTTCTAACTTGATCTGTTTTATTTTGTCTTGCAGTTCTAAAAATCTACCATATTCAGCAGATGAGCTCAGCTCAGAGATTTGTTTCTGGGTAGAGTCGTGCAATTTTGAAAACTCTAGCTCCGAGTTTTCAAGCTTTGTGATATGACTTGTCATATCTCTGATTTCTTGTGTTGCTGTGTGGATTTTGGAGACCATGTCATTTATCGTATCAGATGCGGACTCCAGTGAGGAAAAATCAGAAAGCATTTTTGTTACCAATATGTTGTTTTTTGTCACCAGCTCAAGATGTGATTTTAGGTCCTCGGCATATTTTTTTGCAAAAACATGGATGACCCGGCTGTTTTTTCCAAGGACATCACCGATTTTTTTCAGTGTGTGGGATGCAGCGTCTGCGGTTTTTATCGCATCAGAAAATGTGGTAACCGGTGGCAACGAGTTCTTTGACTCTTTTGTGATAACATCGATGACTTCGGTTTTGCTTCGTACCACCAATACCTTGAGGGTTTTGTCAATGTCATCTACTTTGAGGTTGTCATTTTTTAGGTGATCAATTATCTTGTATATTGCGTTTAGCTCACTTTGCATTTCAGAAAATAACGGCCTTACCTGAGTGGTGATTTTTTGTCTTTTTTTCTCTTTTAGAGAATCCAGCACTGAGTTGATTTCCTCTACCTTGAGCCTGTTTCTAGTCGAGTCTTTTTGAGGCAGATTCTTGGCATCTTCAGTCTTTTTTTTGCCCCATCCAAAAACCATTTCAGAGTATGTGGGTTTTTTATCAAATGTATATCTGTCGGATTTTTCTAAAAAAAATTTAAAAAACAAAGGCTTTGCATCAATGCATGACACGTGCAATTCTTAGTCACAACAAAAACGACAGTTATTGTGGAATGGTGAGTCAGTCAATTGTCATAGATGTTTCAGCCAGTAAAGTATGGGCTGAGATAAGTGATTTTGTAGGTTTGACAGGCTGGGTGATTGACGTGAAAAAGACGGAATTTCTCTCAAAGATAAAGCGTGGGCTAGGTGCTGCAAGAAAGATCACGTTTGCAGATGGAAGTCAGATCATCGAATATGCCGTAGGATGGAAAGACGGAGAATACCTATCCTATGTTGCAACAAGCGGGTTGCCACTTGACGGATATCATGCTACTATATCCATTACGCCAAAACTCAAATCAGCTCAGGTAACATGGTCGTCATTTCTAGTCAGCAATAGTTCAGACAAAAGGCAGTTTGAGGAATTTTTGGAATTCATGGAATCATTTTACGAGAAATCCCTAAAGAATCTCAAAGGAAACTTGGAAAAAGCAACATAAGGCTCCACGCCATACCAACCACATGAGTGATACCAGATTTACGCTAGTTGGAGTTGGACTGATTTTTGCAGGGTTTCTAGTTCTTGGAGTATTCGGACAGCAGCATTACAATTTTGCGATTCAGGTGCAAGAGTTTGGTGATTGTTTTGAATATGATGACGGACAGCAAGTTGAGGTCAGCTGTGATACTGCAATGCAGGATAGGGTTTCATTTTTTGCACTGGTCATTGGATTAATCGGTGCGGGAGTGTTCTTTTTGATCAAGGGAGTTCGTGGAAAATGGGACCAAGACGTCAAGCCTCAAGACAAGGTAGGTCCTGACTCGTCGTTCCCGAGCTAAACTGCAATTATTCCATTTTGTATTAGGTATTGGATTCCCTTGACAAAATCAGAGTTTCCTATTTTTCCCTCAGACCACCATTTTGCGTTGTTTTTTATCCAGTCTGGGATTTTTTGCGCCTCCGTACCTTTTTCTGTGGCTGGAATTTTGATGATATCTTGTTCAATCAGATATTGCAAACCCTTTGTAAAGTCCGAGTCACCTATTTTTCCTTCGGACCACCACATGGCGTTGTTTTTTATCCAGTCAGGAATCACGATTGAGTCATTTGAGAGCAAATCAGGAATGGACTCTAGAGAAACTGCTCGAATTTGACTTGACTTGATGTCCGCAATTATTATCTTGAGTAGTTCCAGTTTTTCAGAGTTTACTTCATTTTTGAATTCGCTGGTTTTGATTGCCAGATCAGAGGGCTGTAAAATTATTGCGGCGTAGCCATTTTGCTTTATGCTTGCATTGATTTTGGCAAGTGCCTTTTGCGGTATGGTACCAGTGAAAAACGGATCATCATCAATTAGGTTTGTAAAGGAAATTGTGCTTGGGATGTGTTTTAGAGGGTCTTGGAATGACGTTGGGTCTTTTGATATACTTGCGCTAAAGTAGACAAGTCCTGCATCTTTTGTGGCATCTATGGTATCCTGATTAAATGCATCATATGGAGGACTAAACAAAGATGGATTTTTGCCAAACACTTTGTTGATCTTTTCATTTGTCTGTGTGATACTTGCCTTTTGTTTTTCCTTGTCGTATGAGGTGTGATCAACATACTCCCAACCCCTGCTCGCAATTTGGATTTTGGACTTGGCTTCCAGTTTTTCCTTGATAAAGCCGACTGCCTTTGGATCATCACCGATAAACTTGCCAATTACCGTAAGAGTTAGAGGAACCTTGTTTTGTGCAAATGTGTCAATTGCAGTATTTTGCACTTCATTTAGCCAAAAGTCCTGGACATTATCCATCCTAAATGCCACGCAGTTGCAGTCAGGCATCTCCGGCTCGCTTTTGGTAGGCTTGACCTGAGGTGCTACATCATAGTCTTGAATGGATTTGATTGGGAGTATTTTGATACCATCGGCCTGTATTTTGTCTAGTAACGTGCCAAGCTCGGCAACCTTTGTTGCGTTAACTTTGTTTGAATAGACTCCGTTTTCCAAGGCAGAAAACTCGTGCGGGTGCATCATTACTACAGCATATCCATAGTTGAATATGCTGTCGTTTATTCTCTCAAGAATTTGGTCGTTTGACTGCTGAATCCACCTTCCAGTGTCTGCATTCAGGCTTGCAGTATACGCAAACATTGGAAAATAGTAAAACTGGGATTTTTGGAATTTTGGAGGATCGTCTACTACCCCTATTTCACCATGACTCATGTGAGTAAATCCATTTGCCTTTAGAACAGATATGGTGTCATTGTTGAAGAGGTTTTGGGGTGGAATGAATGTGGTTGGGGTCACCTCGAAGAGCTCAGAGATTTTTTTATTAGAATTCTTGATGTCGGTGTCTTGTTCTGCCATTGTCATTTTGGTATAGACGTCATGGTGCCAGCTGTGGTTTGCTATTTCTATTTCGTTATTTGCAATGCCATCCTTTATGGTAGTGACTAGTTTTTGATCAGTTCCGACAACACTGCCAATCATTCCAATTGTTAGCGGAAGGTCTTTTTGCCCAAATGTTGTCATTACGGCCTGTTGTGCTTGCGACAAAAAAAAGTCCTGTACATCATCGAGTCTAAATGCCACGCAATTACAGTTTATGTGGTCGTCGTTTAGTTCAGGGTTGTGCAGATAAATTTTCACAACATCTATTGAATCTGTGATGGTTGCCCTCTTGCCTACGACTGTTTTTAGCTGCCCAAGGCTGTCCTTTGTTTTGACGTACAATCCATAGTTACCAACCTTGAGTTTTGATAGGTATGCTAGACCCTTATCAGTTACATCTGATTCTGCTATCTTGTTCTTTTTAGAGTCATATAGCTGAACTAGAAATGTTCCATCTTGTTTTGTAACCTTGTTTTTTGTATTATTGTAGACCTCAACTTGGATTAGTTTATCGATTATGGTTGGCCATTTTGTTGTGATCTTAAAGTCTTGTGCGGTGTTTGGCTGCAGTTTTATTTGAGACTCCACATACTTGAGGTTTGGTCCAAGCGATATTTCGGCATAATAATAGTCACCTTCCTTTACGGTTGGATATAGCCACGCTCTCAGGGTTTTGCCGTTTTTGTCAGTTTCAGAATAGCTCCAGGATTTTCCGTCGTGCGATTTTATCCAGACTTTGGCACCAGCGAGTGGTGTTTCTTTATCATTATAGAATATCGCAAGTTGCATTCCGCCGGTATTTTTTATGGTAATCTCTAGGTTTTCTTTTTCCTTTTTTACGTCGATAAAACCCGTACCAGCATACATACTATTCATGTAGACTTCGACTTTGTACCTATGATTTATGGGCAATGACGAAATTACGGTCGGATTATCCTCAAAGGACGGTATCTCTTGGATTGGTTTTGTTCCCAGATCCTGAAATATTTTTACAGAAATTCCAGGAGGAGTGACCCTGTCGTTGTTTTCATTTTTTATGAATAATTCTAGTGAGCTCGTTTTTTCCTGTGCAAACACCTGCGGTATGGTCAATGCGCAAAGTATTACCATTACCAAAAACAGCTTAAATTCAATCAATTACTGCTTTATCCTCTGTGCGCTAGTCCATATTGCTTTTTTGCCTATCACTTGTTCAATTACTGCCTTTAGCTGCATAAAGTCAATTATCTGCTTGTACCCAATTACCAAAAATATTGAATAAAGGATCATTTTCTTATCGTCCCCGTCCATCCGTACTGCCATGGCAGACATCAGATATTGTAAGGTAATGTACATGCCAAGAGTATAAACAACGAACATGTACTGGCCTAGAACTAGCTGGTATGCCGCAAATCCCCATACCAACAAGCCTGCAATTGGGATTACTAGCATGTGTATTGCCATAAGAGGATATGAAATTCTGTGCAGATAGCCAAACCTTGGATTTAGCAAAATATCCGAATGTCTCTTTAGAACTTGGAGGTTTCCCCGGTACCATCGCTTTCGTTGCTTCCAAAAGTCTCGCAGAGTTTGTGGCGCTTGAGTGTATGCGGTTGCCTTGTTGCTTCCACTCACCACCATTCCAGAGCGCAAAACCTTCATTGTTGCATCAAAGTCCTCAACGAGTGTTTCTTTGTGGTATGTTCCGGCCTCTTCTAACTTCTTTTTGTTAAATGCCCCAAGCGCCCCTGGCACTATGGTTATTGCTCCAAAATAGTCAAGGCCGCGTCTCATTATTTGTATGCCAGAAAGATACTCTAAGGCTTGGCACCAAGTAAGCCAGTTCATCTTGTTGCGAATCTTGATATTTCCCGCAACTGCTGCCACGTTTTCCTGAGTCATTCCCCTTGCGATATGCTTGAGTGCTGAATTTCCAATTATTGTGTCGGCATCAACTATAGCTACAATCTCGCCTGTTGTGTATAGCAGGCCTTGGTTTAGGGCAGATGCTTTGCCGCCATTTTCTTTGTGTACTACTTTGATTCTGCCTTTGTATTGTGATGCAATTGCAAGTGTTTGATCTTTACTGCCATCATCAACCAGTATGATTTCCTTGTTAGAGTAATCTGTTGCCAAAAGCGACTCTATAGTGGTTCGGATGACTTTTTCCTCATTATACGCCGGAATTATTACAGAGATTTTTGGCCATTCTGGAGGATCTGTGAGTTGTGATTCTTTTGCCACGCTTCGTATTGCAAGTGGGACAAAGAGCATCGTCTGCCAAAAGGACAGGGTAAGTGACCAGATGAATACTGCCTGGATTACAGACATTATGGAATATTGCGCATCAAATGTGTGAATGGAAGAGAATATAGTATTTTTATTGGAAAGGCCATAATTATCAAAGCCAAATATGGATTCGAATACTCCAAGTACATCTACTGCATTTAGTATCCCAAACGCAAAGGGCATTATCAAAATCGCAATTGAATAAACCGAGGCGGCCCTTGTTTTGTACTGGTATTGTGATTCGGGGGACTTTTTTGATAAAATATGGTAAAATGCAATCAATGCTGCAGTGCCTATTGCCAAAAGGCTAAGCAATGAATAGATAGTATACGAGGTTATTCCTAGCAACAAGAATATTGTAGTGGCCAAAATAACAAGGACTGGATCGAGTTTTAGTTTTTGTTTTTTTGTCTTTGGTCGGATGGATGGTTTTTGTAGATTTGGGATTGTCGGTTTTGTTTTGACGGGTTTTGTCGGAATTGGTTGGGTTTTTGGCAATGGTTTTGCAGGACTAGTTTTTGGTAATGATACTACCGAATCCTGCTTTGGAGTCGGAATAGCTTGGGCTTGAGGAATTTTTGGTAGAATCCGGTATGTTTGCTCAGAAAGTATTGTACCCTTGTAGACAGGGCTTTGCGGTTTTTTTTGTATTGTAATGGGTTTGGCTTTGTATAATTGAGATGATTCTGTTGGTATCTTTTTCTTTGGTTCTAGTGTTTGCTTGAAGCAGTCCACGTGGAACCATTTGTTATCGTATCGAATTGATTTTTGATCCAGTCTTAGTTCTTCATTGCATTTGTGACATTTCACTAGACGATTATTTGGCAATCTTACATGATTCTTGATTTTGGAATTGTTGTGTGTGATTGTCACAATAATTGAGTCCAGAGATCAAAGATGTGCATCCAATACACAAAGTTTTTGCTAGTTTTCTGGTTTTTGCATCTTTTTTGAGAGCAATTCGAGTGCCTTTGAGATGTTTCCGGAATCATCACTTATTCCAAGCTTTCTTAGCTCGTGTTTTATGGTGGAAATTGGGTCTACCTGCTCTTCTGGCTTTTTCTGTTTTTGTGCAATATACTTTAGCTCCTCTTTTAGCTGGGAGATTTGCTGTTGTTTTTCCTGGAGTTGGGTCTTGGTCTTGTTTATCACAGACTGTTCGTGCTCTAGGCGCATTTTCATTTTGTCGCATTCAGATTCTAAATTATTTATCAGGGACGTAGCATCAGACTCGCTGATATATTTTGGATTTACTTTTTCTAGGTCAGAGCGGGTTTTTTGTGGGTCCTGAAAACAGCTCATCTCTTGGGCAAATCTTTTGTCGTCATCTAGCATTTTTTTCATGTTCTTTACCTTTTCCTGCAATAAGGTATTGACGAATTTTTGATACTGGTGAGTGTTACTCATGTTATCCTTGAACTCCTCTACCTTTTCTTGCACCATTTCCTGTTTTGTCTGGGGCTGGGTTTTGTTTGAGAAAAAGATCGACCTGTCTGTGATTGCCATGGCATCGGCTGCCTCGATTTTTGAGCCGGCACCTGTAATGTGGGACCACTCGTCTGCGGCATCCAC
Organism: uncultured Candidatus Nitrosotenuis sp.; assembly: GCA_964402265.1. Lineage (GTDB taxonomy): Archaea > Thermoproteota > Nitrososphaeria > Nitrososphaerales > Nitrosopumilaceae > Nitrosotenuis. The sequence continues at coordinate 10,077 of CAYOBG010000022.1, forward strand.
ATTCTGATTATAGTGCTTTTTTAGCTCTTCTTCCTCTTTTGTCGTCCTAGTGATGTGCTTTACCAATGAGTATGGTTGGCTTGTATCGATATGACATCTTTGGTGATTGAATCAAACAAACAATTTTTTGAAAACTATGAAATGGCTAGCGCTTTCGTTTTGAGAGCCAGGAAACTACGATCTGCTGAGCTAGCTTTTCTGGGTCTTCTTCTCTATACAGAGATATGCGTTCCAGTCTTTTGGCATAAGTCTTTGGTAATGTGACTGGAACGGTTTGCCTTACTGCCAATAATCTTGCCTGCCTTAGTAAGGTAGTATGGTTTGCTCGTGGGTGTCTTGATAATGCCTTAAGATAGGTGTTCTGTGTTCGGGCATCAAGCCTTGCCATTCTGTGCGCTATTTTGATTGATTTTTTGACATTAGGGACTATTTCGTGTAGCTTGATTGCAACGCTGCTAGATATTGTACCTGGGACCATGCTTTTGATTTGACTCGGTAATGCTGCAAAACCGACATATTTTTTGAATGTTTTTCTAGATATACCAAGTGAGCTTGCTCCTTTTGATACTCCCATTTTTTCTGCCAAAAAGCTGCAGGAATGAGCCATGTCTTTTGGATTCATGCTTTTTCGGTGTAAATTTTCAATAACGGATGCTGCCTTTGCATTTTCTAAATCATACCCCTTTGTCAATACTAGAACCGGGATTTTCTTTGCCTTGAGTCGTTTTAGTGCTGCTAGTCTTCGTTGTCCTGACATTAACAGGAATTGTCCCTTGCCGTTTTTTTGGACCATCGGCGGGTTTTGCAAGCCCTCGTTTTTGATGGATCTTGCAAGCTCTGAGATGCCTTCTCGATCCAAGGATCTTGCTTGGGCTTCGTCCCAAACGTGAATCTTTTTGATTGGAATGACTTTTACTCTATAGTGGATTTTCTGGCGATATCTTTGCGACATCAGTTGGAGTTATCATCGTAAAGAAGCTAGTAAAGGGGTTGGTTAAATTGAATTTGCCTTTGAGTGATCAATTTTTCTCTGTTTATGGTGTAAAAGATGGATCGTCCAAGGCCCCAAAAAGTCAGGAAATTTCAAAAAAGCTGCAAAATAACATTACAAAATACCATACAAAAACAGTAGCAAGATAGTACTATTGTTTCAGAACAAGGAGTAGCAAGACTTAAGAAAAATAAAAAACCAGATGACTGGCAAGCAAAAGATTTTGTATTATGCAGCAGCTGCTGCCACTGGCATTGCAGGAATAATTCACCTGTACATGGCTCCAAACTCGCTTGGATTCAACCTCAATACTGGGATACTGTTTCTGATAGGCGGAATTGCCCAGATGTTCTGGATCATACCCACCATAAAGCGATGGGGCACACCATGGTACGCAGTAGGAATTGGAGGCACCGGAGTGTTCATTGCAATATGGGCAATTACAAGAATGCCTGAAAACATGATAACAGGACGGGGCGGCTCGATAAATCAAAATGGCATAATAGTGGAAATGATGCAGGCTGCCTTTATTGCACTCAACATGGCGATTTTGATTTACGAAAAAAGAAAAGACAGGATAAACAAGAGCAATATTGCAAACGCCAAATAACGCACAACAATTCAAAGACTAGTTGAAACAATCATCAAATGCAGGACTGGCATAGTTGCTTGTGTCCCTCTAAGGGCCCGGTAGGTTGTTTGGGACACATGCCAATGTGTTTGGTATAATCTGCCTGCAAGTACCAGATAGGCTTTCTCCATTCATTCCAGTAAACTGACATTGGTTACCCGAGGTTTTTTTGTTACATGCATTAATTGCCACTTGTGGAGGTTGCTTTGCATTGCCTGGCGCATTGTTGGTATTTGGTTGACTTGGAGGTACGCCCTGTTTTTCACTCGGACTTTGTGGCCCGCCACTTGCCATCATTTGTACCGGCTTTCCTTTAAAGCAACTAACAGCATATGGAAATTCATCGGTTGCATGATAATGATACATTGTTTTTGCAGTACCGTCCCAAATTATTCTGTGACTGTGTCCGTGGCATTCATCTAGATTATTGTTTGTGAGTTTTTTTCCATTTTCTGTAGAGCCGTAGATCCCAAAGCCATCATATGCATACCCCACTAGCGTCATGTTGCTGCTTTGCCTACCAAGCTTTTCCACACCTGCCGAAATACTATGATAGTGATACATGCCAGAAACTTGGGGATGCCCTCCATAGGAATCTTGAAGTTCATGAGCCGGGGCGTCACGTTGTTCTGCATCAAATCCGTTAAAAATTGCAACGCCAGTCAAAGAAATTCCAACCTCTCCACCCATGCAGTTAGCGGCACTGGACTTTTGTGGGTTTTTTGGAAAGGTTATCGATAGAGTTTGAGTTTTAATGGAATTTGGATTTCTGTCATACTGATATGCGTCATCGCTTGATTGAATTGGAAAGACACCTGTTGTGTGAGCAGATGGAAGGTCATTTCCTGTAAAGACTCGTGAGTTGCCATTAATGCTAAAGGTGCCTTTGGCATTTTTCCAAGATACAGTACCGTCGACTGTGAGTTTTTTGCTTTGGTCCCAGTAATTCCCCTGAATCCATGGCCCGTCTTTGCCGGCGCCGCCTCCTATTTCACTGCCTTTGTTGCAAAGATAGATGTAACCTTTTTTTGGTCCAGTGTAACTTAGTTTGCCGTCGCCAAGGGGCAACAAGGAATTGGTGTTTTTTGCGCCAGCTGTTTTTGCGGCAGACACATAGCTTGCAGATGTTTGTGAGCAGACCAAAAGAACCATTACTATGACTGTCAGTATCATCCACAGACTAGACATTAGTTGTGCTTTCTTTTTTACGATATATATGCACCATGTTTTAGAGTGGGAGATTCTTCTAGTGCGCATTACAAAGACGCATAAACATGACAAAAGAATTAAGCGCCGGGTAAGGGATTCGAACCCCTGAGTGCGAATGCACAACCGCTATCCTGTGAGTTGATCTCGAGGCGGTCGCCGTACCGCTTGGCTAACCCGGCACCACACTGACATCACAGAATAGTCCCTAATATAGCAAATCACAGTAAATACAAAAACAACCAAAAACAGAACCACACCATGGGACTGGACCTCAAAGGGCTGATAACAAAAGAAAAGACCACGCTGGAATCATTTGCATCAAAGGTAATTGCAGTAGACGCATACAATACCATATACCAGTTTCTCTCCATAATACGCGGCCCTGACGGAATGATGCTATCAGATTCTAGAGGACGCGTCACTAGTCACTTGAGCGGACTGTTCTACAGGAACATCAATTTTCTGTCCCTTGGAATAAAGCCAGTCTATGTGTTTGATGGGAAATCACCCACATTGAAAGCAGCTGAAATTGAAAGAAGAAGGCAAATCAAAAAGGATGCCACAGTAAAATACGAAAAGGCGCTAGCCGAAGGAAACATTGAGGATATGAGAAAATTTGCACAGCAGACCACATCTATGCAGGACGGAATGGTAGATGACGCAAAGAACCTGCTGGACTTGTTTGGGATACCCTGGATTCAGGCACCATCGGAAGGCGAGGCAACTGCTGCACACATGACCAAAACAGGTCAGGCATATGCATCTGCAAGCCAGGACTATGATTCCATTTTGTTTGGGGCAAAAAAGCTGGTCCGAAATTTTACAAACTCTGGAAGGCGCAAGCTGCCAAACCGCAATACCTACATCGACATTGAACCTGAGATAATTGACACTGGCAGGGTCTTATCAGATCTTGGAGTTACAGCGGAGCAGCTAGTAGATATCGGAATATTGATTGGGACTGATTTCAACCCGGACGGCTTTGAGAGAATTGGCCCAAAGACTGCTCTAAAGATGATAAAGGAATATGGTAGACTGGAGGATGTTGTGCAAATCCAGGACAAGCTCTCACAAATTGACTATAAAGAAATCCGCAAGATCTTTTTGGAGCCAAAGGTTTCAGAAAATATAGAGCTAAAGTTTGGCGAGCCAAACTATACTGGAATAATTCAATATCTGTCAGGGGAGCGAAGCTTTTCACGAGACAGGTTGGAATCGTCTTTGACTAGACTGCAGAAAAGTACGATTAAGCGAAGCCACACCCTAGAGCAGTGGTTTACTTGAGAAGTTTTTCATAAACGTAATAGAGTTTGTTGCTCCTTGACCAATCTCTGGCAGGGTTTCGAAGGTAGTCAAGTTTTTCATAAACATGGTGAGCCGCTTTCATGGTTTGTTGAGTAGAAAGAACCATTTTTGAATATCCAGATGAGACGGCGTTTTTCTCACATTCCGATATCAGGCCTGATGCAATACCTTGATTACGCGCTTCAGGTGATACTGCCAATAGATGAATTTCAGCCTCGTCTGGTTTTGCCACCTGACAAGCCGGACTGGTATTTGGAACAAAGATAATCATGCCAACAAGTTTTGTATTTGATCTAGCCAAAATGATCTCACCGCGTTTTTGTATTTCAGATATGATGAACATTTTTTCTGCGCTTGATTTATCCGTGTAGTCTTCGCCGACAAAAACACTATTCAACAGAGATATGATTTCGGCATCTTCTGTTATTGTACCCTGATAGACAGTTATTTGGAAAGTCATCTCAGGTACGCTAGATCATGGTTGGAAAAATATATGCTGAGAACATATCAATCATACGTAATATTTTTTAATGATACCAAAAAAATCCAAAACATGAAGACACCACTAATGGTAATTTCAGTAATTGCCGTGTTGCTAGTATCAGTCACCTTGGCAGACCACGCCTTTGCACAAAAAACAGGCAGAGACGAGGTCAAAAACATCATGGCCTCATATCAAAAGGCAATCTACAAGGCGCAAAAAGACTTTACAGATGCAATCAAAAAGGCAAACACAGACGCAAGGACTGCAATATCCAAGGGACTGCCAACTGATCAGATAAACGCAGAATCAAAGGCAGCAATATCCAAAGCACGGGCAGACCTCAAGGCGGCAAAAGACACAGCATCAAAAGAGGCAAAAAACAGCCTGGCAAAACTCAGGGCAGCAGTTTCGCCTTAAGCCCAATTATTTTCTAGCTTCGCAAATAACGCATTTCAAGCCCCGGGTTAGGCTGCCACACTTTTTGCAGTGCAACGAGAACTTTTCATACTTTCCAACATGGCTTGCTTTGTAATACCCGTACAATATCACCATAAAGATTGCACCCATTACTACAAGTGGGCCAAGGTCTGCAGTTGACCCGACTTTATAGTTGATATCATGGATGGACTGGATTTTGATGGCAAATGCATCAAGTGGCGCAAATAGGACACATCCCAAAAAGGCGATGATTTTTGATTTGAGATTTATGCGCACCACATACAGTACTAGGCGTAAATCTTAACAACTTGTTTGTCTGAAAAGCACAATCAATTATTGGATCTGTTTTTTGATTTCATCAAATGCCGATTGAATTTCCGATACTGCTGCACCATCCTCTAAAGTGCTGATATCACCAATCTTTTCATTTGATGCTATTGCCTTGAGGAGTCGCCGCATTATTTTGCCGCTCCTAGTCTTTGGTAATTTGGAGACAAAGTAGGTGGATTGTGGAGTTGCAATTGCTCCAATGTCTTGTCTGACAGTATCGATGATCTCTTTTTTCAAACCATCAGTTACGGTTATTCCCTCCTTTGTTACCAAAAACGCAATTATTGCCTCACCCTTGATTTGGTCTGCCACACCACAAACGGCGGCCTCGGATATTGAATGGTGTGAGACCAGACTGCTTTCAAGCTCTGCAGTCCCGATTCTGTGCCCTGCCACCTTTAGTACGTCATCTGCTCTACCCAAGAGCCAGAAATATCCGTCAGAGTCCTGTATGGCGTAATCACCGGTGTAGTAGAAATTTGGGTATTTTGACCAGTAGACTGTTTTGTATTTTTCATCATCATTCCATAATGTGGTTAGCATTCCAGGCCAGGGTTTTCGAATTATCAGATAGCCCTTGATACCAGAACTGACTTGATTGCCGGATTCATCAACTACTGCCAAATCTACGCCTGGAATTGACAGTGTTCCAGAGCCCGGCTTTAGTGGAATCGTTTCAAGGCCTGGCAGTGGGGAAATCATCATGCCGCCTGTTTCTGTCTGCCACCAAGTGTCTATAATCGGGCACTTGTTTTTGCCAATTATTTTAAAATACCATTTCCAGACTTCTGGGTTGATTGGCTCGCCAACAGTACCAAGCAGTCTGAGTGATGACAAATCATGTGATTCTGGTATGGTATCACCAAACTTCATGAACAGTCGTAATGCAGTAGGTGTGGTGTAAAATATTGAAACATGATATCTTTGTATTATATCCCAGATTCTTGCAGGACTAGGATAGTCTGGTGCGCCTTCATACATTACCTGAGTTGCCCCGCAAATCAGTGGGCCATATGCTACATAGCTGTGGCCTGTAACCCAGCCAATGTCCGCGGTGCAAAAATACACATCTGAATCCTTGATATCAAATGCCCACCTAAACGTGGAAGAGACATGTGTGAGATATCCCCCGGTGTCATGTAGGACTCCTTTTGGTTTTCCTGTGGTACCAGAAGTATACAGGATGTATAGTGGATGGGTTCCATCAAGATGCTCTGGCTCACATATTGGTGATGCCTTTTTTGTGACATCATCCCAGTCCAGGTCTTTTTCACTCATTGTGATTGGGTTTTTTGCCCTTCGAAATACAATGACATTTTGGACAAAATCCAGATCAGTTATTGCAGAATCAATTACCTCCTTTAGCTTGACAATATTTCCGCGCCGGTATCCGCCGTCTGCAGTTATGATTATTTTTGATTGAGAGTCAATTACCCTGTCTTTTATTGACTGGGCTGAAAAGCCTGAAAATATGACAGTATGAATTGCACCAATCCTTGCGCATGCCAAAACAGACGATACCAGCTCGGGAATCATTGGAAGGTATATTGTGACTCGGTCGCCGGATTTTACCCCGAGTGATTTTAGGACATTTGCCAGCCTTTGGACCTGTTCTGATAACTCTCCATATGTGATGATGCGTCTCTCCTCATTCTCACCCTCCCAGAATATGGCTGTCTTGTCCTGTTTTTGTATATCAAGGGCATTGTATGACGCGTTTAGCTTGCCTCCTACAAACCATTTTGCAAAGGGCGGATTCCAGTCCAGGGCTTGAGTCCATTCCTTAAACCAGTGAAGATGTCTTGCCTGAGACTCCCAGAATTTCACGTAATCGTGTGAGGCGTCTTTTCTGATTTTGGTGTCATTGTGGCCCAGGCCAATATCATACAAGTCCACAAAACAAAATGAAAACGGAGGTTTCTAAATTTTTAGAAAAAAGGGATTTTGTGCCCCTTACTGTGCTTCCATGCCCGCAAACCAGTCTGATTTCTCAGTAACTTTAACAGCACTATTTGTCGTCGGTGGCTGAGGCAAATTTGCGCTAACTACTTCTTCTCTATTATCGGCCGGAGAGGGAGTAGAATGTGCAAAGATTGGCTGAGCTTGTGTCGGTGTGCCATGATTTGCTTGCTCTGAAGGTTTAGCTTCAGGTGAATAGGAAGGTGCACTTGGAGTTGGCTCGACATGTTGTCCCTGTGTTGTGTTTGTGACAAGATATGAAACTGCGGATTGCTGGATCTGTACTTGCTGGTTCACATCCGTGCGGACTCCATCCAAGGAAAGATCTGTCATTCTGCGCTGAATGTTTAGGATCTCTGCCTTTTCATGGTCGATGTGTTCCATGATTTCACCAGTGTGTGTCTTTATGAGTTCATATTTTGCTTCAGAGATTTCGTTGCTCTTGAATTGTACTTTTGCATCAAACAACAATGTCTTTACAGTCTTTAGCTGTGCTCCTAGCTCTTCGAGACGTGAGCCGAGTACTGAGGAAATTTGCTTTTCTGCTTCCTCTAGTGTGAGCAGCTTGGACTTGTATTTTTCATGGATGATTTCTGCATCATCTTTCATTTCGTCGTTTTCTGAGACAATGTCGATGAGTGCCTTTAGTCTTCTAATTGTTAGGCCTTTTTCTCTGAGGAATCGTTGTGCGTCGAGTCTCCATTTCGGTATGTAGATTACGACATCGCCTTGAACAACTAACTGTTCAAATGGGACTTGGGCTAGGCCTTGCTGACCACAGTCAACTCCCACAGTCTGTATGGAGCCATCAATGTCGGTTATAGTACCGATGACTTTGCCCATTTGGGCGCCATACATGTCTTTGACTTGCTTGCCAATAATCTCTACTTCGTCCTTGTTCATTGGTGGGGATCATGCGTTGTATATAACCGGCGAAATGTTAACAAGTATTCTAATTTTGGTAAGAACAATTTAACAAAGCAGTTTTGGGCGCAATTTTAAAATTTCCATGATATAATGTTTTAGGCTCACAATCCGACATTCTCTGTCGGATAGAATGT
>CAYOBG010000023.1:0-18467 GCA_964402265.1 uncultured Candidatus Nitrosotenuis sp.
TCATAATGTTTCCTCGAGAATCATACCTCATCACTCTTTTTGCAGTATCAAGGTCCCAGCCTTTAGAGCGAAGAAGGTTTTCCATTTCCTTTTTGTCCTTCATTTCAGATAGCTGGCCGTTTCGTATCATGTCTGCAATTTCCGGCTCTAGTGGTTCTACTTTCATGAAAATCTTGTTGTGCCTGTTTGGTGATTTTGACATTACCACCTCAGAGCCACCCTGTATGGTTCCTCTATAGTTGATCAATGGCTGTGAGGTTACAATCTGAACGCCTGCATCACCAATTAGTGAGGTGGCAATCTCCAAGTGCAAGACACCCATTCCAGCAATTACTGTCTCTCCGCTTTCCTCGTTGATTTTTACCACAAGGTTTGGATCCTCAATTGTAATTCTTCGCAATGCCTCGACTAGCTTTGGCAGGTCTTTTGGGAATTTTGCCTCTACTGCTATTTGCACGACAGGCTCGGATACATATCTGATACCCTCAAAGATTGAAACGTCCTTAACCGTAGATAATGTCTGTCCAGCTCGGGCCTCAGTCAGACCAAGCAAAGCCGGAATATTACCTGCACCTAATTCCCCGACCATCTCTCGTTGGTTGCCCATGAAAAAGTTCACAGACTGGATTTTACCCTCTCGTTTAGTATCGATTAGATGCACCTGCATTCCATCTTTTAGAGTACCAGAGAACAATCTTCCAATAGCAACAGGACCAGCTGCAGGATCCATTGCCATATTTACAATCATCATTACTGCAGGACCGTTATCATCACAATTCAGAATTGCCTTACCGATGTCTGATTCCAAATCACCCTTCCAGATTTTTGGAATTCTGTATTTTTGTGCTACGTGTGGCGGTGGATGGTGCTTTACTACCATACCTAGTACGGCTTCTGCCAGTGGCGCCTTTTTTGCCAAGTCATCAACGTTTGCGCCCTCTGCATATGCTGCGTAAATGTCCTTAAACGAAATTCCTTTTTCCTTCATTACATCAATGTTGAATCCCCATCTGTCCTTTGCAGAACCAAATGACACGGACCCATCTTGTATTGAGACCTTCCATTTTTCTCGGTATTCCGGTTCAGCATAGGTATCGATTAATCCATTAAAAGTAGAAACAATATTTGCAAGCCATTCCTGCATCTTGTCCGGCGTGAGTCTTAGCTCCTTGATGAGTCTGTCTATTTTGTTGATGTATAGAACTGGTCTGACACGTTCCTCTAGTGCTTGTCTAGTTACTGTCTCAGTCTGAGTCATAATACCTTCTACGGAATCTGATACCACAACTGCGCCATCAATTGCCCTAAGGCTCCTAGTGACACGTCCGGTAAAGTCAATGTGGCCTGGAGTATCAATCATGTTTACGACGTATTCCTTGCCTGCCTTTTCAAAGAGTAAGGTAACGTTGGCTTGTACAATAGTCATCTGACGGTCCTGCTCTAGCTTCATTGAATCCAGTGCAAGTGCACGTCCGGCAGCCTGAGGCGATATAATACCCGCATATCCAAGCAAGTTATCACTCATTGTAGTCTTGCCGTGATCTACGTGAGCTATGACTCCAAAGTTGCGTATGTTTTCCTTGTTTTTGATTATTTTTAGGATCTGCTCAGTTGCCTTGTACTTCATATTTGATTGGAATTCTTTGAGGAGGTGTATTAAATCTTATTCAAAAACGATCATTTTTTTGAAAAAATTTAGTAGATCATATCTGAGCTTGCAGCTCGGAGTTTCTTTTGGGTGACAAAATAACAGTCCTTGATTCTTTTTTTGCTGGCCACATTCAATGGTATGAACTGCGATACAAATGTGTAAAACAGAACCAAACCAATTTTGTTTGTTTGTACACTAGGATTATACACGTGTATCCCGAGCTTTGTTAGGTGTGATACCAGCCTTTTGGTGTGAGGGTTTGCATTTGCAAATATTATGACAGTATCACCCTTTTTGGCAGAGAATAACCCCATGTGAGAGAATTGTTCTATTCTTTCATAGTGGGAATCCATTCCCAGGACTTCACCTAGTTTTGCTGCAGCATACATTGCAATTGGATATGTGTGCTGGTTGCCAAGAAAGTAAACTTTGTTGTATGGAATGATTCTCTTTGATTGTGACCTTGCTGTATGGAATATCTTTTTTGCATTTTTTATTCTAAAATTACACGCTAGTGAAATGCATGTTAATGCACTGGCCAGAAACCCCACACTGCCTGATGTGAGGATATGGGAATCAGTATAATCAAGAGGTATGATATTTTTGCAGGATTTTGCCAAGTGACTCTGAGGGTTTTTTGTTATTGCTGTAGTATGTTTTCCTAGTTTAGAGGCACGGACGTTAGATATGGTATTCCCCGATATAGAGACAAAATAGGCATTTTTCCCCCGTATGATTTTTTTATTGTTTAGAACCTCGAGTGGATCAACTGCTATACAATGATAATCAGAGAACGCCTCTGCTAGCATCCCGGCACATAGAGAGTCTCCGCTTCCACAGAATACCATATTTCCAGCAGGCCTGGGCTTTTGCGGCCTAAATTTATCCAAAACATCAAGCTGTAATTCAATGTCACCAGCAAAGGCATCAATGGTATTCATGTGTGGTATGATTCCTTCACGGCCTTAAGTGCTTGATCATGCAATTATTGTTTGGATAAAACGAACATCATACACTATATCGAATCGAATCAAGCCAACACTCCATTGCAAAAACAAAAGTCCCGCTATGAACTTCTTCCAACAGCAGAAGACCTAATGCAGTCGCCAATTGTAATCGAGGAAAAATCCACCATATATGGCGCTGCCGAGCAAATCCTAAACTATAACATTTCAGGTGTCATTTTAAAAAAATCACCCCAGCCAGAATACCTATCCCAAAAAGGAATTGCAAACGTCCTTCTAGTGGAGCAACAAAACATCAAGTCCATTCCGGCATCACAGAAAACCCAAGAGCTCACACAGGTAGATACTCTAGCACCAATCTCAAACTGCGCAGGCCTGATGTTAAAGCAAAGAATTAACGCGCTAGGTGTCAAGGACCATTCCGGGTTGCGCGGCATAATAACAAAACATGATTTGGTGAAATATTTTGAGGAAAATATCGTAGATGAAACCAAATTATCAGACATAATGTCAGTGGGTAGCTTTTTTGTCCCACACACTGCCACGTTATATGACGCACTGCACAAGATGTTTGATTCAGGAATTTCACGCCTGCTCATAAAGGATGATTCCAACAAGCCAGTAGGAATTGTCACCTACAAGAGCTTTCTTAAAAACGCCATCTACTGGTCAAACCGATACGAGGACAATGTCTTTGCATCAGGATTTGGAAAAATGTGCAAGATTGCAGAAATAATGAAGCGCGATGTGTTATCAGTGTCAATCGGTACAGGCCTTGCCAAGGTAGCCAAAATCCTAATTGATTATAGAGTGCATGGCGTTGCAGTGACACAGGGGCAGAGAATCGTAGGCTTTGTCACAGAAAAAGACATTGTGCGACAGCTAGCAAAAATGTCCTAAAAAGGTTACCATTATTATTACCATTTCATAAAAATCAGATTCATGAAGATAACTGTAGGCCACACCCCCGACTCTGATGACGCATTCATGTTCTATGGAATGCTGACAGGCAAGGTACCATCAGATGATTTCACAGTCCAGCATGTCATAGGAGATATTGAAGAGCTAAACAAGCGGGCAATGAATGAGGATCTTGATGTCACTGCGGTGTCAGTCCATGCATGCGCGTATCTGCCAAACCACACCATATTGAGAAGCGGCGGAAGCTTTGGCATTGGGTATGGGCCAATCGTAATATCACCACATAATATAGATCCTAAAACACTACCAAAATTAAAAATCGCCATTCCGGGCAAGCTCACATCGGCATTTTTGTTGCTCCAGCTAATGATTGGAAAATTTGATCGTATCGAAATGAAGTTCAGCGATATTCCACAGGCCATATTAGATGGAAAGGCCGATGCAGGCCTAGTCATACATGAGACGCAACTCTCATACGAGCAGGAAAAACTCCAGAAAGTTCTGGATGTCGGGGAATGGTGGGACAAGTCCACAAACGGGCTGCCAGTACCGCTTGGCACAAATGTCATGAGTAATCGATTTGATAGAAATACAATACGGAAATTTGACAGATACCTCCATGATTCCATTGTATATGGACTGGAGCACCAAAAAGAGGCACTGGACTATTCCATGCAGTATAGCCGCGGAAAGCCGGAAGGCCTAATTGAAAAGTTCGTCAAAATGTACGTAAACCCAGTCACAGTAGACATGGGAAAACCAGGTGAGGAATCCATCAAGCGACTCTTTGATATGGCCACACAAAAAAATCTAGTACCGAAATTTGACCTACAGATTGCATGAGATAGGACGAAGCCAACACAACTTGCGATTGAACAGGCCATCGCACCTAATCACCAGTTACCACTTTTGTGATATCACATTGTGTTAGCTTCGTGTATAGTATTGTGATTTTAAAACATAAAGCTGATCAAACCAAAACTTGTCATATGTTTGCAGGGGGAATAATTTCTAAACAAATGTCAAAATGTATCATGGTATGCCATACCAATTCTTAACAGATGTTTAGAGTCACGATTTGTATAATAGTGAGAAAGCCTATTCAGGTGTAATGGTCCTAGTTGATAAGAAAATACTGGGCGGAGGCCTTGCAATGCTCATTGTGGGATTTTCGTTACTAGCTTATCTGAACTCCAATGTACCAATAGGACAGGCCGGCATGACAGAAGAGCAGACAATAGACCTGATGCAAAAAGAGGCAGAACACAAGAACTATTCCACCTTGGCTGCAATGCTAACAGGTGTTGGGTTTTTGCTTGTGCTAGTCAGCTTTGGAGCAAGAAGAAAGAAAGGCGATGCCACAAAGACTGTAGAAAAAAAGGCAGAAGCCTAAAGGTTTTATCCAAAATTATCACACCACACACCATTGGTCACTGCAGAAATCAGCCTGTATCCGGTAGGCACTGACACTACAAGTCTTAGCTTTTACATTGCAAAATCAATCGAGTCCATCAGTATGATCAAAGAAGTAACTCATACTACAACCCCAATGGGCACCATCCTAGAATCAGATGAGATTAACAAAATTTTTGAGGCGACTAAAACCATGACTGAAACCATTCATAGATTAGGAGTAAAGAGAGTAGAAGTAATCCTGAAAATAGATTCCAGGACTGACAAGAAACAAACAGCACAGGATAAAATGGATTCGCTAAAAAAGCACCTAAAAAGTGCGTAATACCTTAAAGAATGTGTTTCGCTGCGCCGGCTCGCGGCCAATCTCTTTTACCATTGTTGCAAGCTCCATCACGGAAGATGCAGTTGGTTTGCCAGCTGCCCGGTAAATCTCCTCAGAGAACGCAGTGCCAACAAGATCACTTCCGCCGTTTGACAATGCTACTTGCGCAAGCTTTTTGCCCAGTGCAACCCAGTACACCGAGATGTTATTCAAAACACCTGCTAGCATCAGTCTTGATAGCGCAATAATTTTCAGATCATATATGGCAGATGATTCATGGTTCACCAGGTTTTGCTGTTCTAGTTCGGTGTTGTCTAGTGAGAACTTTAACGGAATAAACGTGATAAAGCCGCCAGTCTTTTTCTGCAGTTCCCTAATCTTTATCAAATGATCAACAATGTGCTCCGGCTTTTCAATGTGCCCGTATAGCATGGTGACATTGCTTTTGATTCCCAAGTTGTGCGCCTGTTCTATTGTATCAAGCCATTCCTGTCCTGAGCATTTTCCTCGGACTATCTTTCCCCGAATATCTGGATGGAATAGTTCCGCGCCACCGCCAGGCATGGAATCAAGGCCTGCAGATTTTAATCGTGACAAGATCTCTTTTACCGAGGTCTTGGTAAGTTTTGATAAAAAGAATATCTCTGCAGCAGTAAATGCCTTGATGTTCATTTCAGGATGACTCTTTTTTATAATTCTCATCATGTTTTCGTAATAGTCCAAAGGCAGGTCAGGATGAAAGCCCCCAACGATATGCACTTCGGTAGCACCTAATGACTTGGCAGATGCGACCCGTATTTCGATTTGCTCAGGAGTCAAAGTGTATGCATCAGATTCATTTCCTTTGCGATAAAATGCGCACATCTGACAGCTAGCAGCGCAGACATTGGTGTAATTCATGTAGTATGATGCAGCAAATGTTACAGTGTTTCCGACTAGTTTTTTTCTAACCAAGTCAGCAGTGGCTCCGACCATAAACAAGTTCTCTGAATTCATCAGCTCCATGCCGTCATGGTATGATAGCTCCTCGCCAGATAGTGCCTTGTCAATTGCCTTGGAGTCAATAATCAAGTCGCGCAGCATCATACCATTTTGAAAAATTTGTAAATATAAAAGAAACTGACCGAATAGACAAGTCTGTTTTTCAGATTTGCCTATTTGCGGTTGTAGTGGATTTGACCGTATTTTTTCTCTTTGATTGCTGCTGCTTTGTCTGCTTGAGCTTTTGTAGCTTCTTCTTTTGCTTTTTGATCAGTTGCACCAATGTCTTTTTGTGTCTTTGGTACTTTGTGGCCTGCATCGACTGTGACTTTGAGGTCTTTCTCAGGTGCGGTTGGAAGGCTTTCCTTGTGGGCTTTGACCTTCATTGCGAATGCTTCGCGTTCTTGCTCAAGTGCTGTTTGTGATTCACTTGGGCCACCGGCTGCCTTTCTTGCCTCGATTGCTGCTTTTGCTTGCGCTTTTAGCTTTGTCATGTAGTCAGCAGTAGTGGTAAGATCGGCTTTCTTGAGTGCCTCTGCTCGTGCTGCAATCATTGCCTCGAGATCTTGGGCTGATGACATTTTCTTTGCCATCATTTTCTCCCTGATTTCTGCGGCACGTTGCTTTTGCATTTCTAGTCTGTCTGCCCTCATTTGATCAAATTTTGCTCTGCTTTCATCGCCTGCTGCCTTTGCATCAGCTGCAGTGTTTGCAGTTTGTGCATATGACAGTCCAATTGGTCCGACTATAACAGCGGTCAAAAGAAGTACTGTAGCTAGGTAACCTAGTTTTTGCATGTTTGAAGAACAAGGAAATCGATATAAAAATAATGCGACCTGATTATACCATTCCATGAATGATTTTGGATAATATAACAACAATTACTGTTCAGTTTGGTTTTTTGGCGTCTTTTTTGCCGTTTGTGCAGATTTTGCAGTCTTGATCTTTTCTAGCTGCTTTTCATAGTTTTTCTGCTCTAGCTTTTTTGCCTTTTCTTCCAGGAGTAATCGCTCTTGCTTTATGGCCTTTAGTGTCTCTTTTCGCTTTTGCTCCATCATTTTCTGTATGTCTTTTTGCTCAGCTAGTACCTTTTCTTTTGCCTTTTTTGCATCCGCTGCTATCTCTTCTCGGGTCTTGTCAAGATCTTCTTTTGTGTTGATGCCCTTTTGCTCAGATACTGTCTGCTCGCGTTTCTGCTTTAGCTCCTCTACTTGTTTTTGTGTCACTTCCTTTGCAGCCTTGATTTCGGCTAGTCGGTCCATTCTTTTTTGTATGACTTCGAGTCTTTTTGCCTCTTCTAGTGCGGCTGCTTCTTTTCGCTTTTCTTCCAGTTCCATTTGCTGCTGCTTTCTTTTGTCCAAGGTTTCCTTTTGTCTTGTTTCATCTTGTTTGAGTTCAGCCTTGCGTTTTTCCTCTATTTTTTTCAGCTTTTCTTCCTGGATTTTTTCAAACTCGGCGATTCTCTCAGATGCGGTCTTCTTCTCAGCTGATTGTGCAGGATCAGTTTGAGCATGTGCATATGGTAGTACTATAGCTGCCATCACAAGCAGTACCGCAGGAAGGATTGCCTTGTTCATTGACCTGTATGTTTTGTTTTGATATAAAACGATAACTAATCATCATTCCAAATAAAAAGAGATTAACTGGTTTAGCGTTTAGGGGCTAGACGTAGAGTTTGTCACGCTCGAGTCTGTAGAATCAGATTTCGTAGTCGAACTCGCTGAGCTAGAATCAATGTCTGAACTACTTGGCGTTTCTTCACTTTCTTGTATGGCAGGTTTCTTTGACTTTAGTGCAACCTTGGCATTGAACTTGGCTTGTTGTTTTGTCATTAGTTCATCAAACTTTTTCTTTGCCGATGCTTGCCTTTCCTCAAAGCTTGCAATCTTTTTGTTTAGGATTGCATCGCGTTTTGCCTTTTTCTCAGCTGCCTTTTCTTCTGCAGTGAGTTGTTTTTGTGTGGACTTGGCTTCCTTGCCTGCTCGTTTTTCTTCCAGTGCCTGCATTCGTTTTGCGAGAATGTCGTCCATCTTGGTTTGTTTTTGTTGTGATTTTTCTTTGAGTTTCTGAACCTTTTCATCCAGTCTTGATTTGATCTTTGCCTTTTCTTCTGCGATTTTCTTCCAGATGCGCTCTTCATCGCTTAACGGTTTTGCGGCAACTTTGGTTTCCACCTTAGTCTCCACTTTGGTTTCAACAGTCTCAGTGCTAGTAGAGTTGTCAGATGTCTGTGCAAATGACATTCCTACTGGTCCGAATAACGCTCCGCCTAGTAGTAATATTGAAGCTAGGATTCCTAGTTTTTGCATAGTGAAATTTCGATTCTGAGTGTATTTAAGATTGTGGCATGAGTCTTCCACGCCGAAAAAGTTTAGTTAGCCTGAAATGATAATGGTATCATGGTGCTTCCACTAGTTGATGAATACAAGGTAAAGTGCTATGTTTGCAATCACCCATTTGATACTGTTGAGCTGCTAAGGGAGCACCAAAAAACACAGCATACAGAATTTGTCAACTATCATGAAAACCAAAAAAGAGAACCAGCACCTGGCGATGTCACAGTATTTTAGAAATGCCAGACTCGGATCATATCACACATCAGGCAAATGCATTATTTTTGGCAAAAAAATTCACAGACGCAATCACTCTATATGATCAAATCCTAAAAGAATCACCAGGTAACATCCCAGTGCTAAACAACAAGGGATACGCATTGAGCAAGCTCAGAAAATACCAAGAGGCAATCCAGTGCTATGATACGGCACTTGCCATAACTCCAAATGACAAGACTTTGCTCACAAACAAAATTTCCGCACTAAGAAAAACAAAATCATATGATACCGCATTACACTATTGCGAGAAAATTCTATCATCACATCCACACGACAACATTACACTATACCACAAGGAGCGAATTCTTTATTCCGTTGGGAATTATACTGAATCAATCAAGTACTGCGATATTATATTAGAATCATACCCACAAAATGCCGAGGTCTTGTTTGATAGGGCAGCATCGCTTGCAAAACTCGGCAACACACGTGATGCCGTGGTATCATTGTCTCTTGCAATAAGATCAGACCAAAAACTAAAACTCAAGGCAAAAAGCCACAGCGCGTTTTCAAGTCTATATTCTGATCAAGAGTTTTTGCGCGTTTCCGGCTGATTTTTCAAGTCCTTGAGCATTTTTTCCGCAATGTCCTTGCTTATCTGCGCCACATCATAGTCCTTGTCGATTTGTAACGCTTTTTTAAAACACGATAGGGCGTCTTTTATCAATCCCTGCTCTCCAAGGGATAATCCCTTGTATGCAAGTGCTGTTGCGCATTTTTTGTCTAAAAATAACGCAGAGTCATAGCATTGAATCGCATCATCAAATTTTCCGAGGCTGTGTAGCGCGGTGCCCTGGTTTAGTAGTGCAGTGACATTTTCAGGGTTCAGTGTTACTGCCTTTTGAAAGCATTTTAGTGCCTGCTTGAATCTTCCGAGGTTTTGCAGTGCCACGCCCTTGTCAATTACTGCATCAATGTGGTTTGGGTCTTTATCTAAAATCTTGTTATACAAAATGAGTGCCTCGGCAAACTCTCCTTCCTCACAGAGCTCACTTGCCTGGTTCAAGATTTTTTCCAAATCCATCTTGTCATACAATACCAGAATAGTGGACATTAGTCTTGCTATGGTATGATATTAAGATCAGGATTTGTACTTGTTTTTGCGTTATGGTATCACCCCAAGCTAACCATGCACTCACCAGTTCCATTTTATCCAAAACCAGCCTAACCTGTCTTGTGTCCAACCGATGTGAAAAGTGCAATCTCAATTTCTATTCTGCCGACGGATTAAACGCTCACTTGGAGAGGACGCATAAAGTAATGGAGCAAAAGAACAACGGAGCGCTTGATTCCTTTACGTAAGCCATTGGCGCGATGATAGTTGTTCCAAAAAGTCTTTTAACCGCATTCTTGGGGAATCAATCATAGCCTTGTCAGTATCTTTGATACTAACTTGGGTTTGAAATACAACTATTGGGTAAAACCTCTAGTTTTTTCACCCAAGAATAATAACAAAAATTCTAATCGTGGGTCTCTTTAGATGAATCCAACTTTTCTAATGTTGTCTATTGCGTCGACAATTTTACCGTACTCGAATGGCTTGTAGATTATCTTATCGGGCCTTAACGCCTCAAGTTTCTGCTCAGTGTCACCTCGTAAATCGGCAGTAATCATTACCACCCTTGCCTTAGGGTTTGCCTTTCGGATTTTCTGTAACGCGTAAATTCCATCGTATTGTGGCATCAGCGTGTCCAAGAATGTGATGTCGGGTTTTGCTTTCCAGTACAGTTCAACGGCAGACTTGCCATCGTAGCCCTCTCCAATCACGTTTACGTTGTACATTCTTAGATACTCACAGAAGACATCTACTGTGTCCCGGTTATCATCTACTACTATTGCCGTCAGATCATCAAAACTATTCCTAAGCATTTACTTTTCACATGTTGTCCTGTTCATTGTCAGACCATCATATAGCTGAATGACTGCGTTCACGTCACATTCGGAGATGTATGGAACCTGCATAATTATGCTCGGCGCCATAAGATCTTCGGGAGCAGTTGAATGTCCAAGGCCTATGGCGTGGCCAAACTCGTGTCTTACGATTGCTGAGAGCATGTCATCAGAGAGGTTATCGATATCATAGATAGTGATCTGCGACTTGAGAATCTCGTTTCCGTCTACGGTTGATTTTGTAAATCCGGAATAACCATCAGGATCCTTTGCAGTAGATAGCGTTATGATGATGTTTCCAACTCCGTCACCAGATTCAACTATCTTGATTCTAGTCGGCACGGGGTATTTGGTTTCTGTCTCTGAGGCTTTTTCCAGCGCACCTTTCCAACCAGCAAAATATGTCGATGTATAACCAGCAGGTCCCTTATGCGTCAAAGAATCGTCCAATAATATGGTGTTGTCTGCAAGAATGGAATTTTTTATCACGTTTATCCTGTTTTTGTTGGCCGGATCAGGATTCACAATACTCACAACCAGTATGGACTCTGGATCAAGTTTCCAAAACTTCCAAGTGTCCACCGTATCACCTCTGAGATTCTCTGTAAGATACCTAGTCTTGAGCGGCAAATCTGTTTCTGGAGGAACCTGTAGCAGATAATATGAAACAGGGATGGTTCCAATGAGAAGTACTACTGAGACCATCAGGGCATATAGTTTGAGTCTTTGTTGTGGTGTTCTAGTTCTATTACACGAGATATCTTTTTCCAGCACCTCTACTAACACGTCTTTTTGATTTTCAAGTACTGCGACTTTGTTTTTCAACTCCTTGTTTACATACGCGAGGAATCTTTTTTGCTGCTCCAGATCTACGGTTTTTTCAACTAACAAATTTAGCTTCCCCGCAAATCCATAATTGTCGAAGTGCCAGTGTTTATCAATTGATAAGAGCCAAAATTATAAAATTGTGACTCGTTTTTTGTGACTCGACCTTTTTTATGAATAGTGGATACGCTCATAGACATATTGTTCGTTCCAAAAACAATAACAGGTGTTTGTCTAAAATGATTAAGCAAAGACTTTTAACTAACCTCCGATACTCTTACAGAAAAAACATATGACATTCTTACTCTCTTATTAATTTTCAGGAAATTGTTGACAAAGTTATTGAAAAATTGCTTAAAAATCAAGCGTTTCTTATTAGTTGAAAATACAACCCAGATTTTCACTATCCAAAAATGCGAATAAAATAGATGTTCCGTAAGATCAAAAAAAGAAGAAATGTTTGTCGGTGTTTAGAAGTCTTGCACGCAACGTCCTAGGTATGTCTCATCAGATACAGGATTGCCGTCCTCATCTAGGAACCTTATGCTTATGTGTGGATTTCCACCTACACCGCCAAGCACAGGTTGCTTTTGAAACACTATTGTTTCACCCAGAGGAATCAATGTCACATCTGAAGAAGACATCTCAGTGTATTCGTGTGGGCCGCCGACAGGATTGTCGTTGTTTCTAAAGATTATCTTTGCTGTAAGGCCATCCAGTGTTATCTGCCCACTTTCAAGGGTGATAACGTCAGTTGTGTTTGAGCATTCTGCTGAGAACTCTGCAGTCACACTTGCAGGCAACATCAGAGTAGTTGAGACATCATCTAGTCCCTGAACGCATCGTCCAAGGTAGATTTCGCCAGTAATTGGATTTCCGTTTCCATCAACAAATTGTATCCAGATGAATGGGTTTCCTCCAGTTCCGCCTTGAGACGGCTGTTTTGGAACGGTAATGGTATCTCCAACACCTAGGCTTACTGATGCTCTTGTTTCTTCAGTGTACGTGTGTGTTCCTTTGTCGTTGTTTCTAAATATCAGCTCTGCTTGAATATCTGAAATTGCCACCAGTCCCTCCAAGGTAACTATAGGTCCAGGACTGTTAGTACAGTCAGATACTGATGTTTGTAGATTTACTGCAGTCGACATCATTATGGAGTCGGAATGTTGTAGTGCATATGCCGGAATAGAAGTCATTGCTACCATTATGCTTGCAAACATTACAGTGGAAAGCTTTAACAGCTTCTTTGTATTTGTCATTGATCAATTTTTAATGCATTCTTTAAATGACAATATGATAATTGTACTAGAAGATGATTAATCTTTTCTGAAATGACTAAAAACATCAATACATATTGTAATACTAGAAAAAAATGCGCATAGTCACATAAGACATAATTGGAGTTTTTTATCAATGACTAAATTGCTCAAGCCAAGATTTGCCTTGACAGGCATACTTGCAGCAACCATTGTCCTAAGTATTGCGATGGTTGGAGTATCACCACTAGCCTTTGCAGATCAAGGAACTTGTTCATCAAGCAGTGGTGGCGAGTGTGCCTCAAATAATGAGGCAAATGGAAACCCATCAGGTTCCGCCACACCAGAAGTTCCAGCAGGCGAAGAACCACAACCAAACCCCCAAAGAAAATAGTGTGATGCCACACATTTCTTATTTTTTGAGTTCTATCTAGACAATACCAGGTTAGATTGATTCACACATTTTCAAATCAATGTGTCATGTTATGACGCGGATTTGTCTGCCGGATCCAGCTCAAGTGCGCGATTAAAGCACTCTAGCGCATCATCGTATCTTCCAAGGCTTCGAAGAACTGCTCCCTTTTGATTCAAAATCTCGTCATTATTTGGCTCAAGCAACAAGGCCTGCTCAAAGTATGAGAGTGCCTCCTCAAAACTTCCCTCTAGTAACAGGCTTTTGCCTTTTTTGAGCAATTCAGGTACTGTCGGCACAATATCATAACACATTACACACTATTGTGACTTTCTCATTGTCTGTTTAAAGAGAACAAACTAGTGTTAATGCACACAATATTCATACCAAAGTCAAATTGAACATATTGATTGCAGAAGACAACCAGTTTACGGCAACCCAGTACGACAGGGTTCTGAAAAAATACGGTCATAGCATAGTAATCACAAAGGATGGCTCAGAATGCCTGCAAACATACCAAGACCAGCTAAAAAACTCAGAGTTTGACTCGTTAGACAAAAACCCATTTGATGTGGTGGTATTGGACCAGTCCATGCCAAAAATGAGTGGCTCTGAAGTGGCAGCCGAAATTCTCAATGCCAAGCCAAACCAAAAGATAATCTTTGCATCTGCCTACGCCCTGACTGGGAATGAGCAGAGCAAAAGGCTGGAAAACAAGGTAGAATACCTGCAAAAACCATTCTCACTAAGCGACTTTGTTCAAAAAATAGAAGGCTAGGCCTTTATGAATCGCTCACAGTCGCATCTATTGACCAGACATGATTCGTAGTTTCTCAAGTGATCATGCAAGAGATGGCCGCATCCAGAGTTGCGGCACGTTCTGATTCCGATCTCTTTTTGAACCACCCTTTGCGCGATTTGGTTTGCCTTTTCCTTGGTGTAGTGCTTTTTGTCCAAGTAATATCGCACTATTCTGCCGTACAGGCGGTTAAAGTCAAATTTTCTTTCTATCATGTTTTTGGTAATCATATACTCATGGCTGAATTTATGGTCCATTACGCATAATCTAAAAATTCTTTCAAAAAAGCATGGTAACTTTTAATATTTGTAAAGCGCCATATATCATGCCGTGATCCTAGACAAAACAGATGTAAAGATACTCAAAAACCTCCTAGTCGATGCCAGATTATCATCAAGGCAGCTTGCACTAAAGCTCGGACTCTCAACTGTTACGATTCTCACCAGAATAAAAAAAATGGAGCTGGAAAAAATCATCAAAGGGTATACTGCCATAATAGACCATGAAAAGCTTGGATACGACCTTACCGCAATAATTGAGATTTTCACAAAAAAAGGCAAGATGGTAGAAATCGAAAACGAGATAGCAAGCCTTGAGAACGTTTGCGCGGTATATGATGTGACAGGTGAATCCGATATCGTGCTGGTAGCCAAGTTCAAAAACCGAGATGAGCTAAGCAAGTTTGTCAAAATGCTATCATCAAAGGCAAACGTGGACAAGACTGTCACAAATATCGTGCTCAGTACCGTAAAGGAAGACTTTAGGCTATCATAGGCAATCTTAATAAAATTTCAAGGAAAACCAGAAAACATAATGTCCAAAGTCATACCGGTGTTGTTTTTGGTTTTGATATCAATAATAGGCACAAGCCATGCTCAGCAAGTAATTTTAGAAAAACCACAGCGCGGCTCTGAAGAAATCTCCGAGTACTACAATCCAGAAGACGTGCGACTTGCAATGATAATAATGGCTGCAATTGTAGTTTCCCTGTTTTTGTATTTGGCGCGCGACGTCATATTACGAAGAAAGACAGACTATGAGAAAAAAGAGTTTGATTCAAAGAAAAACAGAGACTATGAAAAGTATCATTCTGAGTGGAATGCAGACGATGAGGACTTTTTTGGTGAGCGAAAAAAATCAAAGGAATCACAGGAATTTCGCAAAATGATGCAAGAATCATCCCTGCCAAACTATTACGCAACGCTTGGCATATCACAGGATGCAAGCCAAGAAGAGATAAAATCAAGGTTCAGGCAGCTTGCAAAGGAACATCATCCAGACAAGACCCGAGACGAGAAAAGTGCGGAAATATTCTCAGAGATAAACAAGGCATACGAGGTATTATCAGATGAAGAAACAAGAAAGGAATATGATAAGTACTTTAAAGCGTCATTTAGCTAATTCCAGTATCAGATATTATCATGTTTAGCTCAAAGCCTGAGCTTTTCTGGACATAGTTAGTCAGATTTGCAAATATTCGCAGCGGCATATTTCCAATCAGTTCAATTTTTGCAAATTCCGTGTTTGGTCCAAGCATCGTCTTTGGCAATATTTTCGATAAGGTTTGATCAGTTGCATGTGCTTTTACCTTAAAGGCCATAGTATCAGTAAAGTATGCTCCGCCCCGAGTCGTAGGTTTGCTCACCGGAACATCCGAATATGAAAACTCTGAATCAGAGAGTTCGTATTTTTGGTCCGAGATTATCATGTGTGTTATTTTTTCATTTCTCTGTACAATTGCAAATAATGCATCACGGTCAAGTGCCATGAAATGAAAAATAAAAAATAAGGTATTGAGTCTTACCTTAGAATTCCAGCATGCCAGACTGCAATGTTTTTAGTTTTAACATCAAGTCGATTTTGACCTGCTTACAGGCAACTCTTGCCTCAGATTGAGATATGCCAAACTCGGCCTGGAGCTTTTTGTAAATTCGGGGTTTTTCAGTTATCCCCTCATCAAGCAATTCCATGATCGAGGATTTTATTTTGGAATGATTCTGTCTCGTACTCACAATAACACCATCGCACAATTGAACTAGAATGCTTGTGTGTGTAAGTCATCAGACTAGCTGTTTGCATCAAACAAAAACACACAACCAGATATGGAAATAGATTTTGTAAGAATTACAAGTTTTCTTGTAATTTTTGCAGGTATTGCCTAGCTACAGATTTAAAACTGTGCTATCATCGGTACACTAATGCAATTGTTTGCAAACCCACAGACATTACGCAATGAGATCATCAATTTAGCGACATCCTGTGGGCTGGACAGTCCATGCTATACCAAAATGCTAGACTATACCATCAAACTCTTTGAGAGCCAGGGACTCGGTAAGGAATACTATGGGTATCACAACATCACACATGAGCTAGAAGTAACATACGTCTCCCTAATTGTCCTAAAATGGAAGAGTATTCTAAACAATGTACGAGAAGAAGACTTCAAGTATCTATATGCAGCTGCTCTTTTTCACGACTTTGATCCTCAAAAAAGCGTAGACAAGCCGCACGAGGACAATGTCATAAAATTCCTAACACATGACCAAAACGTCAAATCATTATGCGATGACGCAAAGCTTGACGTCAATATTGTAATGGCGCTAATTCTTCGAACCACATATCCCTGGAGAGACGATCTCAAGGATCACGCAGAGCAACAGATTTCCGAGTTTTTCAGCAAATCCTCGATTACAAAAGATGATTACAGAATGCAAGAATATTACATGAGACTAGGCTGGCTGTTATCTGTTATTGACCGAATCAGCGGATACTCACTGGGTGATTTCACAAAGGCAATGGATATGGCAAAGAAAAACGCGCATGCGCTTGCGTGGCACCCATCATATATCGTAAAGCGCTCAGTCGGATATTTTGAAGACTTGCTAAATGACGAAGCCGAAATGTGCGATACTGTATTGCGCGCATTGCCAAAAGATATGAGAAAAAACTTTATGGATACAGTGACAGGATTTTTGAATTTGCGACAGCAAGAAATCAAAATCCAGTCAGACTATCTTTATGAAAACCTGAGACTGGTTCCAAAAATAGAATCAATGCGCTCTCGCGAAAGCCCGGAATTCCAACAAACACTTTTTGAAATCTTTAATGAGCTTCCAACACCGCTCCAAGTGAACCGAGAAAACTTTGTAAAAACAGTCCAGGATGCAAAGACAATTCTCAATACGTTGCGCGTCGGTGGCTCTGACGGCCCAATAATCGGATTTGCAAAGGGCGGCCCACTTGAAAACTATACCCTGCGCCCAGAAATAATTGACGTACATTATGGCAAGCACAATACTGTATTCCTAGAGCCAATTGCGCTAAAGATGGGATACTGGGGACTGCAGGGGGGAAGTGAGATGAGACATCTATTCACAATGCAGGCGCATTCAATGAATTACCAATACCTGACAAGCTTTGCATTAAGAAATGTAATAGAGCGCAGAATTGAGGGAAATGAAAATGCGGAGTTTGTTACAAAGTTTGACCCAGAGCGCTGGGACTATTACAGAATAGAACTCTGATAAAATCATGCAAACTCTTTAGTACTGCACAATTTTGTATTGTTTCGTGCTAAAGATAGCTACACTTTTTGCCATCATCATAGTATCATTGGCTTCTGTCAGCCCAGTTTTTGCCCTCGACGGCACGCAGCGAGCCGAAATAAAAAATCCACGCCTAGTCAACGCATTTGGCGAGGTAATCTCACAAAACGTAAACACAAACCAGCAGGTGCAGATATCAGCAGATGTCATAAACAAGCAGGGCACGCCTCAGAACTTTGTCTATATTGTACAGATTTTAGACGGAAACGGAGTCACAATGAAGCTTACCTGGATTTCAGCATCACTGAACCCACAACAATCCCTCTCACCAGCAATATCTTGGAATCCAGCTAAACCAGGAACATATACTGCCCAGATTTATGTCTGGGATTCAATCAAGGATGCAGCCGCTCTTGCACAACAAATTGATCTCAAAATTACTGTAAGCTGATTTTTCAAAACTAAATACAACCAAGATAGGTAAAAATCATGAGTCTTACCACCCAGCAGAAAAAAATTGCCATAGGATCATTTCTTGGATGGTCACTAGATGGTTATGACATTGTATTGATGCTGCTTGTGATTCCGTCAATTTCGCAATTATTTTTTCCGTCAGAGAATCCCGTATTCAGCATAATTGCAACATTTGCATCATATACTGTTACTTTGATCATGAGGCCTTTGGGGTCTGTAATTTTTGGAGTATACGGAGATAGGTTTGGCAGAAAACGAGCGATGATAATTACCATACTAGGATTCTCACTTGCAACATTTTCTGTCGGATTACTCCCAACATATGCAGTGATCGGAATGCTTGCACCAGTTTTGCTAATCACAGTAAGACTGATTCAGGGAATTTTTGCAGGGGGTGA